>JANNTO010000001.1:0-4930 GCA_031403675.1 Gammaproteobacteria bacterium
CTGGGGGCGGATCCGATCATCGACGGGGTTTCCAGCTCGCAGGGGCCGAATGCCTATGCCTATGTGCACAACAATCCGCTGACCTACACTGATCCGAGCGGTTTCTGCTCGGCGGATCCAGGCGGGTGTCCGCTGCATCCCGACATGTGGTTTGGCAGTAGCTGGGGGGTCCTGCGAGACTGGGTGCTATCCCTCCAGTCCTCGGAAGGCAACGTCGTGCCCGTCTTCCCGTCCGGCCTGCCGAGCAGCAGTTCATCGTCGGTCGCGGGTGGAGAGGATGGATTCATTTCCAGTGGGCCGGGGGTCATGTATGGGGCGGGCAGCACAGTCGGTGGGACCAGCCTTGGCCATACGCTTGCTGAAGCGTTCGTGCCGGGTGTCGCCTACTACAACTTGGGATATGCGGCTGAGGCAGAAGGCCGCTACCTAGCAGCCTTCGGCTGGCATACAGCGGGACATCTCGAGGTTCTCGGAACGCTTGCTACTGCGGGTGTGGGAGGAGTCCTCGTGGGGGTTACTCGCGGTTCGACTGTTGCCGCAAGGGGATCAACGACTCTCTATCGAGCTGTTAGCACCGCAGAGCATGCTGATATCGCGGCGACTGGTGTGTTGCGCGCCGGACCAAACTCGATCGAGGCGGGAAAGTGGTTTGCGGAATCTGCTGCGCACGCGCGGCAATGGGGTAATGCGCTTGAAGGAGCGGGTAACTTCAGGGTCATCGAGGCGACGTTCCCACGCGCTACCGCAGATCAATTCTTGCGAAACCCGTTCCTGGATAACATCGGACCAGCCCGCTTTGGGACGTTTGAGCAAATGGGTAACCCTACAATCACACTGTTGCCCGGACCATGAAAATGCGAGTAGCAGCACAACTGAAGTGGCTCAAATTTGCGCCGGACGGATCTGCTCCCCGTCCGGGCAAGTTCGCAGTGCCGGCGAAGTTTGACCATCAGGGTGAAGACTGGCGTAGCGACTCCTGGAGCCTAGTCGTGGAGCACGATCGGAACGTGGATGCGCGAACTCCTCAGAAAGTCGAAGTTCACTTCCTAGTTGACAGCGGTCCGCTTGATTGGCTCACGCGGGGACGAAAGTTCATTCTCTATGACGGGGCGGAGCCGTTAGCCGAAGGCGAAGTACTTTGACCAATGCTGGCATTTGACGCCGGTGCCGTTGCACGTGCGGATCCAGAATGAGCATTTCTTGTACGAGGCAGGATAGCCTCGGAGCGGCTTTTGTGGCCCATTGGGACCCACGGGGCTGTTAGTGGCCGGTGATTTTTAGCGGGCAGCCTGCTGCAGGACGCCGTCGAGCATCTGCAGGACGAGGCGCTGCTGGGCCTTGGGCAGGCGGGTGAGGCGCTCGATCTTCTGCTGAATCCTGGGCGCGGGTCCGCGCTTGTCCGGCGGGGCCTTCTCGTCAATCAGGGTCTCGATGCTGACGCTCAAGGCCCGGGCGAGTGCGGGCAGGGTTGAGTGTCAACGGTCACCCAGATGTCCCCAGTTGTGGTCATTGAAAATTCCCCACCCTGTTTGGGATCAGTTGATCGCGGTATTCGGCTCTTCGGCTCGGACCAGACCGGCTTTGAGCTTGTCCTTGAGCCGGTAGGAGTTGCCGCGGATGTTCATGGTGATGGTGACCTGCCTGGCGATTTTCGGACCAGTTGATTCTTGAGAAGATGGCTCCTTTCAAACACACAGTATGGAACTAGACGCCGCCTGCAATTTTGGCCTCCGCATGAACGCCACGCAACGGCTGCCGGCATCGCGCCTTGAAGGTCGTCGTTCAAATTAGACTAAGAAGCCCAGGTTGCGCACCGAGAAATTGCCGAGGTGCGGCGCGACAGCAATGAGTGCGCTGTCCGGCACGCCGAACCACGCCGCGAGCGTGGCGGCGTATTGATCGCAGGAGACCGCCGGAATCATGCGCCCGCCACCCACATCCTCCGGCCCGTCGATGCGTAGCAGCGGATAACGCCCGTAAATCGTGCGACCTGCCACGCCGCCGCCGATGACAAGCTGATTGCCACCCCAGGCGTGGTCAGTGCCGTCGCCGTTCGACGTGAGCGTGCGCCCAAAATCGGATTGCGTAAAGGTCGTGACGCTCGACGCGACGCCCATCTCGGCGGTCGCGCGGTAGAACGCGGCGAGGCTGCGGCTGATGTTGCCGAGCAGTCCCGGTTGGTCCGCGACCTGCGCATCGTGCGTGTCGAAACCCCCGGTCGCGACGAAGAAGATCTGCCGGTTCACCTGCAACTGATCGCGCGCCGCGATCAGTTCTGCGACGGTCCGCAACTGCGTACCGAGTGGCGAGGCGGGGAACGGCGTCGTGAAGGGCAGGGCATTGGGGCTTCGGACTGCGGCGAGCGCATCACCCAGTGTTCCGGCTGCCTGCCGGGCGCGCTGCTGGACCCTTGCGTACGCGCGCTCATAGACTGTCGGATAGTTCGCGCCGATGACGGCGTCGAACGCAGCGCGGCGCGCGAGCGACAAGGGATCCGTTCCATCGAGGCCGAACAACTGCACCGGCCCCGTAGGCCCCATCGTGTACGGCACGGATGACACGCCGGTCTGGAACAGCGATTGTCCGAACAGCGACAGGTTGACGGCCAGCGGCTGGTCGAGCGGCATTGGCAGGGCGGGATCGACGAGTGCATCCGCGATGCGCCCACCCCAGCCCGACCTCGCTGTGGCCTCGCCCTTCAGCGCATGCCACTGGTCCTGCTGGTCGTTGTGCGAGAAGAGCTGCGGCGGCAGGCGCACGGACTTCGCCTGGAACTGCGCCTTCGTCGTCGGCTCGATCAGCGGCCCGACATTCGCGACGATTGCGCAGGTCCGGTCCTGTTCGAACAGCGCGGCAATCTCGGTAAGCGACGGATGCAGGCCGTACAGCGCGCCACCCGGATCCGGCACCAGCGGGTTGAGCGGCAGCAGGCTCGATTGCGCGATCGCGAGATTCTGGCGCGCGGCGGCGTACTCGTTGTATTCGAGGTTGCTGCGCGGCACCACCATATTGAAGGAATCATTACCGCCGAACAGGAACACGCAGACCAGCGCCTTGTAATCGTCGAAGGCGGCCAGACTCCCTGACGTCGCCGCAAACGCCGCCTGTGGCGTCCGGCCGAATGCATACGCGAGCCCGCCCGCAGTGGCGGCCTTGAGGAAACGTCGGCGATTGATTCTATCCAATGGTGTTGCTCCGGTTCAGCGTTGCAACGCGAGTTCAGGTGCGGTCGAGATCAGGTAGAGCGCCTCGGCAACCCGCAGCGAGGCCTCGGTCGCAGGCACGGCGTCGACTATGCCGACGGCCTCCGTCCGGAGCGCCGGGGAGATTGATCCGCCGGCGAACCGGTCCGCGATCCGGGTGACGAGTGCCTGCGGATCGGCGGCGAGCGCGCGCTCCGCGCTCGTGTCGATGTTTACGATGTCCTGCGCAATTTCGGGCGGCACGGCCGGGCAGCCTTGCACGGGCGCGTTGTTGTAGCAGTAGGACAGGATGAAGAAATAGTTGGTCAGCAGACTGTTCAGGTACTCCGTCGCGAGTTGCATCTCCGGCGCTACCAGACCCTGATCGAGGATCTCGCCGGGCGGCGCGTAGAACGGGCTGAAGAAGTTGAACACCGACGGCGCCTGCAGCGGGCCCGGGCCGATGTAGCCCGGGATGTTCTGCACGTTCAGCTTGCCGCTCGGCGACGCCGCGCCATAGGCGCGCCAGAAACGGGTGAGGCGCAGCACCGGCTCGCCGAGCTTGCCGGCATTCGCGCTGGCGGGGGCGCTGCGCGCCTCGGGATCGAGCAGGATGGCCTTGACCACCGCATCCAGCTCGCCGCGCCGCCCGTTGCCGTCGTTCTCGAACACGCGCGCCACGCGCTCCACGTACTGCGGCGACGGGTTGCTGGTCACGAGCCGCTGGATCAGCTGCTTCGAGATGAACGGCGCGACGTTCGGATGACGGAAGATGTTGTCGAGCGCGTCTTCGAGATCCCGCTGCGGCGTCTGACCGGCCGGGATCTGCGTAAACGTCGCGCCCGGGTAGGAGAGCACGCGCTTCGGCCCGGTGTCGTGCTGCTCCGGATAGGCCTGCATCGGCACGACCTGGTTCTGGATCGTCGGGAACGCGAGCGCAAAGTTTGGCGCACCAGCAAAATGCCACCCGGTATAGACGTGCGCAAATCCCTCGATGACCTGCTGGTCATAGGTCGGGATCGGATTGCCCTGGGGTGTGATCCTGACGGTGCCGTCGAGATTCAGCTCGACCAGGCCGATCGTGAAGAGCTGCATCAGCTCGCGCGCGTAATTCTCGTCCGGACGGATGTTGCGCAGCGCATCGGGCTTCTGGTTGCCGAGCATCGACAGGTACACGCCCATTGCCGGATGCAGCGTCACGTCCTCCATCAGCTCGCGGAAATTGCCGAAGGCATTCTGCGCGAGCATGTCGTAGTAGCTCGCGCTGCCCCACGGATAACCGACCAGCGTGCTCAGCTGCGAGATCACCATGATTTCCGAGAGCGCGAACGCCACGCGCTGGCGCAACTGGTCGGGCGCGCGCAGGGCATGGCGCAGCCAGATGTCGATGCGGTCTTCGTGCAGGCGCGTGAAGTCGGCGCCCGGGGGATAGCTCGCGAACGCCTGCTGCACGTGCGGCAGCTCGAGCGACGCCGGGCGCTGCAACTGCTGGTCGATCCAAGCTGCGTAGCCCTGCGCAATGAGCGCCTGCGCCTCGGCTTCCGTGGCGCCGAACGTCGCCTGGTTGAGAAAGCGATACGCCTCCGCCCGGCTGATCGACGGCGGTGGCGGGGGATTCACAACCGGCGGACTGGAGCTGCCACCGCCGCAGGCGGTCATTACGGCGGCAATCCCCGCCAGCGCCAGTATGCGGAGCGTGGGGATCATGATCCCTGGTCCACCGACTTGAGGTAGGCCACCTGCTCGGG
>JANNTO010000002.1:0-4104 GCA_031403675.1 Gammaproteobacteria bacterium
CGAAACAGAACCACCTGCTGGCTGCCCTGCACGTGGACGATTACGAACGCCTGCTGCCGGAGCTCGAACCGGTCAGGTTGCGCCTCGGCGCCTCGATCTACGAACGCGGCGTTCCATTGGATTACGTGTACTTCCCCACCACCTGCATGGTGTCGCTGCTCTACGTCATGAAGAACGGCGATTCCGCGGAAATCGCGGTCACCGGCAACGACGGGCTGGTCGGCGTCTCCGTATTCATGGGCGGCGAAGGCATGTCAAGCCGGGCGGTGGTGCAGAACGCGGGCGAATGCTACCGGCTGAAGGCGGAAATCATGAAACGTGAATTCGCACTGGGCGGCAGCCTGCAAACCCTGGCGTTGCGTTTCACGCAGGCGCTGATCGCCCAGATGGTGCAGACGGGAGCATGCAACCGTCACCATACGCTGGAACAACAGCTATGCCGCTGGCTGCTGCTCACCCTCGACCGTCTGCCGGGCAACGAGGTAAGCATGACGCAGCAGCTGATCGGCAACATGCTGGGCGTGCGCCGCGCGGGTGTTACAGAAGCCACCGGCAAACTGGAGAAGAGCGGCCTGATCCGCTACAGCAGCGGCCGAATCACCGTGCTGAACCGTGCGAAGCTGGAAAAGCACGCATGCGAGTGCTACGACGTGGTGAAGAAAGAGATCAAGCGCCTGCTGGCATTTGAACTCCCCGCCAACGCGCCCGCCAAACTCGCGGTCGCGAATCGCTGAGCCCTTGGCCGGGCGTTATTGCTTCTGCGCGACGACCCGGCCTGCTTCATTTACGAATACCCGGTAACGGTTGCCGTTATTGCATGAAGCGATGTGGTCGTTGTCCGCTTGCCGTTTGGCGCTCACCACCTGGCCGCATGGCATGCCCAGCAGCAGAATCACGGACGTCAGGTCCTTGAGCAGCGTGACGTTCTCCGCGGCCGGCGACAGTCCTGAGAACAGTGCCGCGAACGCAACTATCAGGGCCGAAGCCCGGGCCGGATTGATCAAGTCACTCTCCTTTGGTCAGCTGACCAATTTGAATTGTTCCGGATCCGCGAGAATGTTCCAGATCGCTTCACGCGACCCCGAGATCGTGCGGGCCAGCGGCGGATCGCTGTCCTGGACGAGGGCAAGTACCTTGAGGACCAGCATGTCGTAGGGTTGCCGCAGTGACGCGACACTGGTCTTCTGCCCGTTCAGGTAATGCGCCCGAAACGCTTTGAGCAGATCGTCCACCTGGTTCTTCAGCGCGAGCTTGGTGAACACGCCGATGGCATTGGTGTCGCGCAGGCGCGCCTTCAGCGCCGCCACGTCCAGCGGCGGCTCCGGCACCCGGGCTGCGGGCGCTTTGGCATGCGCACCAGCAGACGGCGGAATGACCGTGGCAGCCCGGCGCGGCTCGGCGGGCAGCGACGCCGCCTTCGCCTCTTCCTTCGTTTCTGGCGGGGGTCGCGGCGCGGGGACGGCGTCCTCCGCATTCCATTCGCCCGCGACGGGTTCGACGGCCCGGGATTCCGCCTGCGCCATCACGCCCGATGGCGTCTCCGCCACCCCGGCGCAACCGGCTGCCAGTGTGAGGAGCAGAATACCAAGCGCGCGCATTACAGGTACAGGCATCGACGGGCTCCTCTGCGATGCGCCCAATCTATGCGCCACTCCTGTCGCCGTCTGAGCGCCAACGCACGGATCAGTTCCGCGCATGGTGCAAGCATGCACCGGTATCCACAAAGGGACCGACCATGAACCACTCGAATGTCCTACGAAAGCTGTCGCTGACGGTATTGCTGGCGGCCAGCGCGCTCGCAGCGCCGGCATACGCCCAGATCAACATCAATATCAGCCTCGCGCCACCCGCGCCGCAGTATGAACTCGTGCCGGTCGTTGCGCCGGGTTATATCTGGGCGCCGGGATACTGGGGTTGGAGCGGCGAGCGCCATGTCTGGGTGCGTGGACGCACCATCGTCCATCGCGAAGGTTATCGCTGGGAGCCTGACCGCTGGGACCAGCGCGACCGCGGCTACTACCGCACCGCGGGCCACTGGGAACGCGACCACGATTACAAGCCGGCCAAAGTAAGGAAGGAAAAGAAGCACAAGGACAAGGACGACGATGATCGCGGCCACGGCAATCGCGGCCATGACAATAACGGCGGGCGCGGCAGAGGCAGCTAATCTATCGGAGCAGCATCAGGAACACGGCGGCGGCCAGCGAGAGGCAGAGGCCGCCGAGAAGAAGATTGAGGAAATGCGGCAGGCCAGCCGCGTAGCACATATCATCCGCCTGGCTGAGCACACGCAGCCAAAGCGGGTTGTGTTGAGGAATCACGCGGACTGCCGGCTCGATTACTTGCGCTGCCCGGCGGCCGCTCTCCACCGCAGCTTCGATGCTCCAGACGTCTGCCGCCGTCCTGGTGTGCGCGCCGGCAAGGACGAGGTTCGGCACCGGTGTCGCCTGCGTCGGCAGAAAGGACTGGGTGTTGGTCGTGTTCACCCACTTGGGCTGATGGTGGCGGATTCCGTCCGGAGAAAACTGCCACTCATGCCAGACCTCGATCCTGACGATCGGAAACGAACGCCAGCCGCGGCCGCCGTTGGCCTCGCGGATGAGGCCGTCGAGGCCTTCGCAGCTTGTCAGCTGGGCCATTATTTCGCCGATGAATTCCTCCCTGCTGCAATTGACGAGTGGTTTGGCGTAGATTCGTCCCGGCTTGGTGGCAACGCAGGCCGTGCCGGTCCACAAGGATTTGACGCCATCGCCGAGGCCGGCGTCGGGAGCCCACACTTGTTCCTGGGCGAACAAGGTCAGATTGAATTCTGAATCGGCGACCACGACCGCGGTGCGCTTGCCTGGCCACGCGAGCTTTTCGGCGAAGGCGATGCGGAACGACACCTGCGTATGCGGGCCATCCTGAACGAGAGGCCGGAACAGGCGCAACTGCTCCTGCTGCGCCAGCTGCGGCGTGCGCTCCAGGACATCCGCCGCCGCAAACGGGTTCGTCGCCAGCACGTAGACGTCGGCTCGCACCCGTTCGCCCGACTCGAAGCAGGCGGCCGTGAGCAGTGCGCCGTCGCAGTCCAGGCGATGCAGGGTCCGTTGCCAGAAGAATTCGACTCCGCTCTTTTGCAGGTGCGCGACCCATTTGTCGAACCACACCTCGCTGCTCGGGCCACGCAGCAGCAGCCAGCCGTCACGCGAGCCATGGGTCCATGCCGGCCCTTCGGCATCGGCTGCGTGCTCGTGCCACGGCCGCGTGGTGAGCAGCTTGAGGAAAAACTTCCCGGTGGTATGCAGCGAGACCCTGGTCCAGTCGGAGCCTATCCAGGGGCCGAACGTAGCCCTCCAGGTCTTCCAGCCCAGGTCGCTCAGGAGGGGTTTCCACTGCTCGGCGGCACACTTTCGGGAGTAGTTTTCGAGACTGCGGCGGTTCGAGGCCCAGATTTTGAGCATCAGCCATGCCCAGCGGAGGCTGTCGAAGCCCGACATGCGGAGCATCTTCGATACCTGCAACACCTGCGAGTGATCGAACTGGGCGATGCCTTTGTCCGGGGCGGTGCCGAAATCGATCGGCCTGGAGAGCGCCTTGTCGTACACGCTGCCCGTCCCGTCGAAGGGAATCTGTTTCATCACGTCGAACGCGTTGTGGTACCAGGGGCCCAGGCCGTGCCAGGAGTACTCGGAGGGCATACCCCCATCCCCCGCGACGCGGGCACTACGGCAGAACCCTCCGGCTTCTGAATTGGCTTCGTATACCGAAACGCGGTAGCCAAGGCGCGCGAACTCGTGGGCCGCGCTCAGGCCCGCGATGCCCGCGCCGAATATTGCGGCGGACTTCAAGCTGCCTCGCCGTGCAATCGGCGTGCCATGTCGTTCAGAGATTTGTATGGGCAGAAAACGCGTAACGCAGGTACAGATGGCTGCCGCCGCGCCTCAGGTCGATCAAGGTGCCCCACAACGGATGCCGATTCGAGCGGCGCCAGGGCGGCAGAATTTTTCAGGAATTGCCCCGCCCCGGTGTCTACGGCGGCTCTGCCTAAGCTGGCTGGGGCTGTTTGTCGCTCCGCATTCCGGGATGGTGTTCCACGGCAGCGTGCCGTTCTCCGGCGTCGTC
>JANNTO010000003.1:0-5631 GCA_031403675.1 Gammaproteobacteria bacterium
AAGCGTTGATAGAACCACCAGGCGCCGGACTCGATCCCTTCTTCGTTGCCGAGACCGAGCTGATACGGCTCAACACTGAAAACGGTGCAACCAAACAGGTGATGGGCGGCCGCAATGAATCGCGCGAACACCCGTGCGGCCTCGGCGCCACGAAATGTCTCGAATGTGTTGAATGACAAGGCGCCGTGTCGCCCCAGCACTTCGACCTGGATATATCCGATCGGAACACCATTCTTGAGGGTCAGCGCCGTGTAGGTGGCAGGCAATGTGGCGCGCCTTGCCGGAGTCATGCCCATCATCGCAAAGGCCAGCCCACGACCATCTTCGACCAGGAAGACATCCTGCGGGTTTGCAAACTGAAAGCCGGCGACATCGCGTTCGCGCGCAATCATCGACACGCGCGCAAGCTTGATCGCAGCCAGCGCGTCGCTGCCGCGCAGCGCGCGGACGCACCGTGGTTTGCGGCCCGCCTCGATAAGCAAGTCCGGATAGCCGGGCCGCAGGGCCTCCTGCTGGTAGTAAACAGCGCCGCAGTCGAATCGTGCGGTCGTGCGTTCCGGCGTGTTGCGACCGGCACGCAGAACATAGGAAAGGTCCAGCCGGTCGCCGAACGCTTCGCGAGTGAATTCGTCACCGGGCATCGCAGCAATCAGGGTGTTGATGAAATCGGCGTCGGTGATGCCGATCGGCACCAGGCGATCGAGTGGCGCAAGATCCTTTGGTTGCTGGCTGGCAAGCCATTCGGCCTGCACCAGGTCGAGCAGGGACGGCAGCGCGGCGAGTATTTCGCGGATCGCCTCCTGATCATCGCGATCCAGTACCAGCACACCGGGCCAGTGTTGTGTGATCCAGTGTGCAGTCGGAAAGAAAAACCGAAATGGCGTATCGGTGCCGGAGATGCCGCTGCCAGCCAGGGCGACCCGGTGTCTCTGCAGATCCGGCCGACGGCCGAATTCCTTCAGCATGCGGCGCACGCGACTACGCACGCGGAGATCGTCGGGATAGGCATCCAGGAAACACAACAACTCATGCAGCCGCAGCACTTGCTGCGGTGCGGAGAGTCTCATGCGAGAAAGCGAACCCAGCAGTTCCAGCTTGCGCGCGGCAAGTCCGGGTGCATGGTGCCTGCCGATGCGCCCCAGTGAGGCCAGCGTGCCATCCGCATCCCGTCGTTTCACGGCTCGATCCTAGCAGGCCGGCTGCGCTAGAGTGGCGGCCCGTGCGATTCCTATTGTTGCTATCGCTGCTGTTCGTAGCGCCCGCCGGCGCGGCCCTGCCTGCACAGACTGGGTCCGGTATGGATGCCGCCGCCGCCGGCCGCTTTGCCAAGCTCGCGCTGGGCTGCGTGCATCTCGAATACCCGAACAAGATCTCGCATGTGCTCCAGGGCGATGCCGACGTGCGTCCCCCGCGCGAACTGACGCCCGTCTTCTTCGGTTGCCTGGACTGGCATTCGGCGGTCCACGGCCATTGGCTGCTGGTGCGGCTCGCACGCTTGTATCCGGACGCGGAATTCACCGCGACGGCGCGCGCGGCGCTGGCCGCCAGCTTCACCGAGGCAAAAATCGCAGCAGAACTCGCGTACTTGCAAGGTCCGGGGCGGGTTTCGTTTGAACGTCCCTATGGCCTGGCCTGGTTGCTGCAACTGACGGCGGAACTGCGCGCCTGGCCCGATGCGGACGCTCAGCGCTGGGCCGCAAACTTGCGACCGCTCGAAGCCGAGGCGGCACTGCGGATCCGCACCTGGTTGCCGAAGCTCCGGTATCCGATCCGCGTCGGCGAGCATGCGCAGACGGCATTTGCGTTCGGCCTGATCCGGGACTGGTCGCAGGTCGCCGGTGATACCTCGGTGCGCGCGCTGATCGACGAACGCAGCCGCAGTTACTACCTGGCCGACGTCAATTGTCCGCTCAACTATGAACCGTCTGGAGAGGATTTCCTGTCGCCCTGCCTGGCGGAGGCGGACTTGATGCGCCGGGTATTGCCGCCGCGGGAATTTGCGCAGTGGCTGAAACGGTTCATGCCGCATGTGCCGCGCAGGGCATCGGCTGACTGGCTCGCGCCCGGCGTCGTCACCGATCGCTCGGATCCGAAACTCGCGCATATCGACGGATTGAACCTGAGCCGTGCCTGGATGTTGCGGGGGATCGCCTCGGAACTGCCGGCTGGAGATCCACGCCGTGCGGCGCTTGAAAGCGCCGCCGCACGGCATGGTGAAGCCGCATTACCCGCCGTAACCGGTGAACACTATGAGGGCGGGCACTGGCTCGGCAGTTTTGCGGTGTACCTGCTGGGCGGCTCGGGCCGCCCGCAGGTGGAATAGCGCTGCGCGCTATTTGAACTCGATGCGACGGAAGTTCTGTTCACCGAAGAAGGTGCGCAGTTCCTCGTAGCCTTCGACCAGCGCATCCTGCTTGTCCTGCGCGAGCCGGGCCCGTGTTTCGGCCTGGATCTTCTTGAACAGGTCGGCATTCGGGTCTGAAACCGCTCCACTTGGCTGCTTCAGCACCAGCATCATGTTGAAGTCGCGGTTCGCGCCCGTATCACTCAGGTAGACGAAGCAATCCACCACGGCGCCGTGCTTCTTGCCAATCTCGCAACCCGGCAACCAGGTCTGCTTGAGTCCTTCCAGATAATCATCGATGCGGTTCGGATTCACCTTCACCATCGTGACATTCCACACTTCCTTGGAAATCGTATAGTCCGTATAAGCCTCGAATGCCTGCGCGTTGACCGCCAACGTCAGGGCCGCAGCAGATGCTGCAATTACAAAACGCTTCATTTTCAGCCTCCCTTGTCGGACGGAAGAATTTCCGTCCGTTTGCTTGTCGAGTCGGCGCCGCCCAACCGGCGGGGCGCCGACCTGCGCAGACGATATTCCCGCGACCGATGAGTGTCAAAGCCTGTCGGCCGGCGGTGCCTGGAGGTAGTCGATGGCCACGCGCAGCAGCGTGCGCATGCCGACCGAAAGGCCGGCCTCGTCAACATAGAACAGGTCTGAATGATTGTCCGGTGCGGTTTTTGCGTCCTGTGACGGCGGCGTGATGCCGACCCAGTAGTAGGCGCTCGGCACAACCCGCGAGATGTGGGCGAAATCCTCGGCAACCGTCAGCAGCCCGCTCGTCATGACCGAATCCGCGCCAAGCACGGCGCGCAGCGATTCCATGACACGCGCGGTCAATACCGGATCATTTTCCAGCACCGGGTTTGGCGCCGGCATCATTTCGAGCCTGGCGGTTGCGCCATTTGCCTCTGCGACATTCGTTACGGTGCGGCCAATCCGATCGATGATGTCCTGACGCACGGCAGGACTGAAGGTGCGCATCGTGCCGAGCAACTCGACGGTCTCTGCAATGATGTTGTGACGGACACCGCCGTTGATGGCGCCGACCGAGACGACCGCCGGCAATGCGGTGATATCCACTTGGCGGCTGACGATTGTCTGCAGGGCATTGACGATCTGCGCCGCGGTGACGATTGCATCGACGCCTTGCCAGGGCCGCGATCCGTGGCTCTGCCGGCCGGTTACGACGATCCGGAAGAAGTCCGATCCGGCCATCAACGGGCCCGGTCGTATCGCGACCTTGCCGGTGTTGAGGCTCGAGCCCACATGCAGCGAAAAAGCGGCCTCGGGCCTTGCGAGCTTGAACAGGCCTTCCTCGAGCATCAGCGGTGCGCCGCCGCGCTCGCCTTCCGGCACGCCTTCCTCGGCCGGCTGGAACATGAACATGATCGTGCCCGGCACGCGTTCGCGCATGCCGGCCAGTACTTCTGCGGCACCCATCAGGATTGCGGTGTGCGCATCGTGGCCGCAGGCATGCATGACGCCGACGGGCCGGCCACGGAATTCACTGGTTACGGTTGAGCGGAATGGCACATCAGTGCGTTCGGTGACCGGCAGCCCATCCATGTCGGCGCGCAACAGGATCGTCGGTCCAGGCCGGCCGCCGTTCAGCAGCGCCACGACACCCGTGTGCGCCATGCCGGTATGGACTTCGAGTCCGAGCTTGTGCAGGTGTTCGGCCACCTTGGCCGCAGTGCGGAACTCGCGATTGGCCAGTTCCGGATGACTGTGGAAATCGCGGCGCCATTCGATGACGCGTGATTCGAGCCTGGCGGCGGCGCCATCCAGCTCGGCGGGTGTGATTTCCGCGTGCGCGACGCCGCTTGAAGCGACGCACAGGGCAATCAGGTAAATCGCATGTTTCATCGAATCCCCAACCTCTGGATCGCGTCAGAATCGGCGCTTAGCCTAGCGTATGGGATAACGACTGCGGCCAAGTGTTCCCGGGTTGAGGCAACGGGTGACCCTGAGGTATCATGCGCGCCGGTCGGGGGCGTGGCACAAGCCACCGCGGCCCGGGCAGCGAGGCCCGGTCGTGGTCCCCCGGAACCGAATGGTCGATCAGAAGGCCCCCTCGCGGGGCCTTTTTGTTGCGATCGGGTCGCCGGAAATGGGCCTCGCGCCCATTTTTTGTTTCCGGGGGCCGATGGAGGCTGGATGAGAAGCAAGTTGTTCGGCCTGCTGGAGCCGGTGGCGGCGGGTCTCGGATACGAACTGCTCGAAATCGAGTTCGGTTCCGCGGGCCGCAGTTCGTTGGTGCGCGTATACATCGACCGCACCGATGGCGCCGGTATCAGTCTTGACGATTGCGAGCGGGTGAGCCGCGCGATCGAAGCGGCTCTGGATGCCGAAGACCTGATCGGGCACGAGTATCGGCTCGAGGTGTCGTCGCCCGGTTTTGACCGGCCGCTACGGACCGCAGCGCACTTCGCCCGCTTTGCGGGGAGTGAAGCGAGCATCGAGCTCGCGACGCCGATAGAGGGCCGGCGCCGCTTCAAAGGCCGGCTTGGGCGGGTCGAGGACGGCAACGTGATGATAGAGGTGGACCGGAAGGAGTGGACTTTGCCGCTCTCCGGAATCAGTAAAGCGCGATTAGTGGGTTGATCATGAACAAGCAGATCCTGGAAGTCGTCGAAGCCGTCTCCAACGAGAAGGGCGTCGGACGCGAGATCATCTTCGAAGCGCTTGAGGCGGCCCTTGCTTCGGCGACCCGGCGCAAGCACGGCGAAGACTTCGAAGTGCGCGTCGAGATCGACCGCAAGACCGGCGAATACCAGACCTTCCGTCGTTGGAAGGTGTTCGCGGACGATTCCACCGAACTCGAGATTCCGGAGCACGAATTGCGCATGGACGACGCGAAAGACGTCGATCCGAATGCCGAAATCGGCGGCTTTGTCGAAGTGCCGATGGAATCGGTGGTGTTCGGCCGGATCGCCGCCCAGACCGCGAAGCAGGTCATCGTGCAGAAAGTGCGCGAGGCGGAGCGCGCCCAGGTCGTCGATGAGTACAAGGACCGCGTCGGGACGCTGGTCTCCGGCATCGTCAAGCGCGTCGATCGGCATGGCGTATATGTGGATCTCGGCGGCAACGCCGAGGGCTTCGTGCCGCGCGAACACATGATTCCACGCGAAATGGTGCGGCCGCAGGATCGCCTGAAAGCCCTGCTGCGCGAGGTCCGCTCAGAAGCGAGGGGCCCGCAGCTCTTCCTGTCACGCACCTCGCCGGATTTCCTGATTGAGCTGTTCAAGCTCGAAGTGCCGGAAGTCGGGCAGGGCCTGATCCAGATC
>JANNTO010000004.1:0-1896 GCA_031403675.1 Gammaproteobacteria bacterium
GCAGAACCAAGAACGGCCGCGAATCCCACTCAAAGCGCCTCGGCGTCAAGAAGTTCGGCGGCGAGCGCGAGCTGGCCGGCAACATCCTGGTGCGGCAGCGCGGCACGCCATTTCGCGCCGGCGACAACGTCGGCGTCGGCACCGACCACACGCTGTTCGCAAAGGTCAGCGGGCGCGTGCATTTCCGCAAGAAGGGCGCCGAGCAGCGCACCTTCGTCAACGTGCTGCCGGAGTAAGCGGGGTGTAAAAGGGGACGCATCCTTTTTCCGGGCGAACGGACGAAAAAGGGGTGCGTCCCCTTTTGTAGGAAAACCCCGGCCCGGCCGGGGTTTTTCGTTACCGCGGCAGAAACCAATGAAATTCGTCGATGAAGCGATCGTCAAAGTGTCGGCCGGCCATGGTGGCCGCGGCTCGGTCGGCTTTCGTCGCGAAAAATGCGTGCCGTTTGGCGGACCCGATGGCGGCGACGGCGGTCTCGGCGGCAGCGTGTGGCTGCGCGCCCAGGAAGGCATGAGCACGCTCGTCGACTACCGCATCCGTCGCACGTTCCGCGCGCAGAGCGGCCAGCCCGGCGGCGGACAGGACTGCACGGGCCGTGGCGGCGACGATCTATATGTGCCGATGCCGATCGGGACGGTCGTGTTCGACGACGAGACCAGTGAAACGCTGGGCGACCTGTCGAAAGCGGGCCAGACGCTGCTGGTCGCGAAAGGCGGCAAGGGCGGCTGGGGCAATCAGCGCTACAAGACCTCCATCAACCGCACGCCGCGTCAGAGCGGACCGGGCCTGCCGGGCGAGATGCGCAGCCTGCGCGTCGAATTGCGGCTGCTGGCCGATGTCGGCCTGCTCGGCCTGCCGAATGCCGGCAAATCCACGCTGATTCGCGCGGTTTCGGCCGCGCGGCCGCGGGTCGCGGACTATCCGTTCACGACCCTGCATCCGCAGCTCGGCGTAGTTTCCGTCGGGCTATACCGGAGTTTTGTGATGGCGGACATACCGGGCCTGATCGAAGGCGCGGCGGAAGGCGCCGGTCTCGGCATCCGCTTCCTGAAGCATCTGCAGCGCACGCGGATCCTGCTGCATCTGGTCGACATCGCGCCGCTCGATCCGGACGCCGATCCGGTAGCAGGCGCCCGCGCCATCGTCGGCGAGTTGAAGAAGTTCAGCACCGAGCTCGCAAAGAAGAAGCGCTGGCTGGTGCTCAACAAGATCGATCTGTTGCCGCCCGCCGAGTGCGAGAAGCGCTGCGCCGAGATCGTGCGCAAATTGCGTTTCAAGGGACCGGTATTCCGGATTTCCGGCGCGACTGGCGAGGGGACGAAAGACTTGTGCCAGGCGGTCATGCGGCACCTGGAAAAGTAAAAGGGGACGTCCCCTTTTGCTAAAAGGGGAACGTCCCCTTTTACTCTTTTACTTGAGCGCCTTGACCTGGCTCGCGAGCCGACTCTTGTGCCGGGCGGCCTTGTTTTTGTGGATGATGCCCTTGCGTGCCATCGCGTCGATCACCGGGGACGCACTCTTGAGCGCTGCCACCGCTTCCGGCTTCTTGCCGGCCTTGATCGCTTCGACGACCTTGCGCACCGCGCTACGCACCTTGGAGCGGTGCGCGACATTCTGGGCGCGGCCCTCAATCGCCTGGCGGGCCCGTTTTTCAGCTGATTTGGTATTCGCCATAAGGGCGCGCATTGTCCGGATGCGGGGGCGCGTTGTCAACGCGGTATAGTGCCCGGCCAATGAGTCGCGGCTTTCTGCGCAGCACCGGTTTAGTCGGTTCCCTGACCCTGCTGTCCAGGATCTCCGGCGTCGTGCGCGATATGGTCTATCTGCAGGCCTTCGGCGCGGGCGCCCTGATGGACGCCTTTCTGGTCGCGTTCAAGATCCCGAACTTCCTGCGGC
>JANNTO010000005.1:0-22027 GCA_031403675.1 Gammaproteobacteria bacterium
GGCGGCATCCAGCTGCCGTAAGAGGGGACGCTTCCTTTTTCCTGTCGGAAGGAAAAAGGAAGTGTCCCCTCTCGTTCCACCGACAGCAGCGTGGTCGGGTCGATCATGGCGCGGTCAGGTGCTTTGCCAGCCAGCCCTGCACTTCCTGGTAGAAATAGCGGCTGTTCTCGCCTTTCAGGATCCAGTGATTCTCGTCGGGGAAAATGACCAGCCGGCTTTCCACCTGCTGGCGTTGCAGCACGGTCCAGAATTCGAGGCCGTTGTTGTACGGTACGCGAAAATCCTGCTCGCCAAAAGTGACGAGGATTGGAGTCCGCAGGCGATTCGAGCGCCAGAACGGACTCTGCTCGCGCCACAGCGCGCGTCCGTCCCACGGCAGTCCGCCGAGATTGCGCTCGCGTGAATACGCGATGTCGCTGGTGGTCCACTGGGTCTTGAGGTCGTACAGGCCCGCGTGGCTGACGAGCGCGCGATAGCGCGACGTCGTTACCGCGAGCCAGTTGGTCAGGTGGCCGCCGTAGCTCGCGCCGCCGGCAGCCTGGCGATTCGCATCGATGAACGGGTAGCGGCGCAGCGCTTCGTCGGCAGCCTGATTGAGTTCATCGGCCGGTCCCGCCAGCGGATCGCCCTGGATTGCCTGCGCAAATTCCTCGCCGTATCCGGTCGAGCCGGAATAATTCGTCATCAGCACGACGTAGCCGGGCTGCGCCAGCAGATGGTAATTCCAGCGGACGAAGAACTCGTCCTTATACATGCCGTGCGGCCCGCCGTGAATCAGCACGAACAGCGGGTACTTCTTTAACGGGTCGAAGGCCGGCGGCAGCGCGATCAGGCTGTGGATGCGCCGTCCGCGCTTCGACGTGAACCAGAATTCCTCGACTGGCTGCCAGTCGATTTCGGCCGCGCGCTCGACATTGAATGTGCTCAACGCGTGGCGCGCGCCGCTGACCGCATCGAAGCGCATTACTTCCGCGGGGCTCACGGCGCTGTTCCAGTTCGCAACAATGACCGGATCCTCGCCGCTGCCACCGACCTGGAGTCCTGCAATGCTGCCGGCCTCGAGCCTGCCGACCTCGCGAACCTCGCCGCCCACAGCAGGCACGATGTAGAGGCGATCATGCGCCTGGTCTTCCGCCAGGATGTAGATGTGCTCGCCATCCGGCGCGATCTCGAAACTGCCGACCGAGCGCTGGAAGCCGATGGCAACAGGACGTGGCGCAGGATTGCCCCAGTCGAATCGCACCAGCCGGTCATCGTTGTAGACAAAGCGGGTGTGCGGTGTCTGGCGCGCATAAAGTGCGGAGCCATCCGGCGCAAACTGCGGATCAGAGTAGCCGGCCTCCGGGCCGGTCAGGCGCCGTGGTTCGCCGCCGCCGGCGGGAATTACGAACAGTGACTGCTGCACGTCGGCGCGGGCACCCTGGTCGCGTTCGGTCGTAGCGCTGAACACGATGGCGCTGCCGTCTGGCGACCAGGCCGCGTCGATCAGCTCGCCATCGTTGTCGAGCTTGCCTCCAAATCCGCGGCCGCCCGCCAGCTGCGTGCCGGCAAGCAGGTCAGTCGTCTCGGCGTCCGTGGCGAGCGGCTGCAACATCAGGGTCGGGCGCCGTTCATCGAGCCATCGGTCCCAGTGGCGGACCGGAAAATCGTCGTAGGCGCGGGCGTGGTACTTTCGCGCCTTGCGCTCCGCGATGCGGGCGCGATTGTCCGCGTCATTGCGCGCACCGGGATAGACCATGCTGGCGAACAGGATTGCCTGGCCGTCTGGCCGCCACAGCGGGCGCGTCGCCCCGGTCGCGACATTTGTCACGCGCTCGGCCTCGCCACCGCTCGCGATATCGAGCACGTAGATCTGCGATTCCTCCTGGCCATCGCGCTTGGCCGCGAAGGCGATGCGCCGCGAATCCGCACTCCATGCGGGATTCGATTCGGAGCCGGTCGAGAAGGTCAGCCGCCGTGGCGGCGCGCTGCCGTCGGCCGGCACCAGCCACAGGTCGGCCGACTTGGCATCTTCGTCGTAGGCCGGCTCGGTAACCGGCACCACGACCAGACGACCATCGGGACTCAAGGCGGGTGTTCCGATGCGCTTCATCAGCCAGACGTCTTCGTGCGTGATCGGCTGTTTCGCCGCGGCCTGCGCCGCGAGCGTCGCGGTCATCGCCAGCAGCAAGCAGAAACTGATGGGTCGCTGTTTCATGCAGGTTCCTTCACGCCGGCCATTGACGGGCGCGGACATTTTGCAGCAGCCAGGGTTGGTCCGCGACCAGCTTCTCTCTGAATAACTCGCCGCGGCCTTGCAACGGAGTCCAGTCGGTGTATGCGCCGACCAGCGAGCCAAGGTAGGGGCGCGCAATTTCGAGCACTTCGCGGAAATCCAGGTCATCGGCCTCGCGCAATCCCTCGCGTGGATGGCGGATTGCCCAGATCGTTGCGCCGAGCGCGCCGGCGGCAACCTGCAGGCAGGTCGCGTTGGTGTACGGTACGTGGCGCCTGGCCTCGGCGATCGAAAGTTGCGAGCCAAACCAGTAGGCATTTTTCGGATGTCCGGCGAGCAACACCCCGAGTTCGTCCATGCCGGTGACGATTTCGGCGCGGATGATGCGCCGTATGGGTTGCGGCATCCAGCCGCGGCCCTCGAGCTCGAGCGCGGAGAGCATTGCATCATCGCAGGGGTGATAGACGAACATCACGGTCGGTCGATAATCGATCTTCGATGCCGACCGGAGCGTCAGGTGATCCGCGATCGAGAAGATCTCGTCGTGCGTCATCAGCAGGCCCTGGAAACCGCCCGACGACGGCAGCCAGCTGCGCGCAAATGTCGCGCCGCCGGGCCGGTGCAGAAAGACCGATCCGCAACGTGGACGATGCCAGTGCGAACCCATTGGCTTGCCCGGTTCTGCGGTGCCGAGCGACAGCTCCGATGGTTGCATCAACTCATCGATGAAACCGTCGATCGTCCAGGTGTTGACGATTTCTTTGGGCCGCTTCGGCCGGTCGGTGGCCTGCGTGTCGCGCTCTGAAATCTGGATCAGCGTGACGCCGAGATCGCGCGCGAGCGTCGCCCAGCCGACGGGATTCTCTGGCACCTCGATGTTTCGACCAAGGCCGCTCGCCAGGTCGAGCAGGGCCTGCTTGACGAAATGCGAAACCAGCCCGGGATTTGCGCCGTGATCTACGACCGCGGTCGGCGAGCCGGCTTTCAGCCTGCGCCCCAGCTTGAGCATGTCTTCGCGGGTCCGGTAATTGGTGCGCTCGCGCATCGTCAACATCGGGTTGTCGAACACGCCGGGCCAGGGCTCGATGGATGTGTCCACATACAGCACGCCGTGTTCCGAGCAAAATTCGACGAGGTCGAGACTCGACACGTCCACCGACAGATTGAGCAACAGGTCGCCGGATTTCAGGCGCCGCCGCAGTTCGCGCTGATAGGTCGAGGGTTTCAGGTGGCAGTGAACAAATCGCGCCTGATTCGCGGCGGCGAATGCGCGGCCTTGTTCGCTCGCTTCCAGCACCGCAAGTCCGTCTTCCGGCAACGAAAGGTGGCGGCGCAGCAGTGGCAGCATAGCCTGGCCAATGCTGCCGCAACCGACCATCAGGACGCGGCCAGAGAACTCGGCGGTTTCAATTCGGTTGGTCGACACAGCGGAACCCTAGCAAAGAGTTGCCATTCGCGCACGCCCGACCGCCCACGGTACGCCATCAGTCGCTTGGCCGTGCATAATCGCCGCCTGCCATCAGCCATCCGGGATGATCACCGCAATTGCCGTTCGAGTTCCTCATCTTCGGACTCACGCTGGCGGGCGTTGCCATCCTGCATCGGCACGCATTGCCGATCGCGGCCGCCGGGCTCGCGGCCGTCATCGCATTCGAATGGTTGTTCACGCAGTTTCCCGCGGGACCGGGCGCATCCGGGCTGGCACTGCACTTTGCGCATGAGTGGGTGCTGCTGGTCAATCTGCTGCTGTTGCTGGTCGGATTCGCGATGATTGCGGCGCACTTCGAACGCAGCGGGCTGCCGGCGGCACTGCCGCGTTACCTGCCCGACAACTGGACCGGCGCGTTCGCGCTGCTCGTCATCGTATTCGTAATCTCGGGATTCATCGACAATATCGCCGCTGCGCTGATCGGTGGTGCGATGGCACACACGCTGTTCCGCGGTCGGGTTCGCGTTGGCTATCTGGCTGCGATCGTCGCCGCAGCGAATGCCGGCGGCGCCGGCAGTGTGATCGGCGATACGACGACGACGATGATGTGGATCAAGGGCGTGTCGCCGATGGAGGTCGTACACGCCTACATCGCTTCCGCGACTGCGCTGTTCGTGTTCGGACTATCGGCCGCGCGCCAGCAGCAGCGTTTTGCGCCGATCGTCAAGGACCCGCCTGGGTCGCTCGAGGTCGACTGGCTACGGGTGCTAATTGTCGGTTTTGTGCTCGCGAGCGCCGTCGCTGTGAATGTTTTCATCAATGTCAGGCACCCGGAAATGGCGGACCACTTTCCGTTCATCGGTGTCGCCGTCGCAATTTCGTTGTTGCTGACCATCGGTATCCGCCGGCCGGACTGGAGCGCGATGCCCGGTGCGTTCAGGGGCTCGATTTTCCTGCTCTGCCTGGTTGGGTCTGCATCGCTGATGCCGGTCGAAGCCCTGCCTGCGGCGTCATGGAAGATTGCGCTGGCGCTTGGATTCGTGTCGGCGGGCTTCGACAACATCCCGCTGACCGCGATGGCCCTCAAGCAGGGCGGCTATGACTGGGGCGTGCTGGCCTATGCCGTCGGGTTTGGCGGCTCGATGCTGTGGTTCGGTTCGTCCGCCGGCGTTGCGATCTGCAGCATGTTCCCCGAGGCGCGTTCCACCGGCCGGTGGCTGCGCGAGGGCTGGCTCATCGCCGTCGCCTATGTCGTCGGATTTGCGGTACTGCTTTTCACGCTCGGCTGGCAGCCGGGCGGGTGATGCGGTCCCAGGCCGCGCGCGCATCGGTCTCGATGCGATGCAGGTGCCGCCACGGGCGCTCAAGGCGGTGGCCGTGCAGCTTCCGCATCAGTAGTTCTATGTGGTCCGCGCCGAGTCCGTAACCCGCGATCCATGCGGCGCAACCATCCAGCAACCGGCGCCGTTCGATCGCGCGCAGCATGTCGAGCAGGTCGAAAACCGCTGGACGCGTGCCGACGATGCTGCCGGTGAAGCGGCAGCCGTGCGCCATGTCGATCAGGTAATAGGCCGGCGGAGCACCCAGCGGCATAAAGGTCAAGACGTTGGTCGGATAGAACGCACCATGGGAAATGCCGCATTCATGCATGCGTCGCGCCAGCCGGAAGAGCGCCGCCAGATCCGGCCTGGTCGCGGTTCCGCTCAACAAATCTGCAAGCGGCACGGCTCCCTCGATTTCGCGCGTCGCCAGCAGTTCATGCCGTCCGTTCGCACGGTTGCGGCCGTGCGACCACGAGAGCGGTTCGGAGCATGCCACTCCGTGCCGGTGCAGATGCGCCAGCAGCTCGTATTCGCGCTCGACGCGGTACGGGATCGCCCACCGTCGCGCTGGATCGTAAAACGACTTTCGGCGGTACATTTTCACGACTGCGCGGCCGCCGTTGGCCAGCGGTTCGGACCAGATCAGGGTTTTCGGCTCGGCCTTGATCAACCTGTGATCGGCCGAGTCCCCCGCAGGGATCATGCGCGGGCGCCATCCTTCAGGATCAGCGCATAGAGATGACCGGAACCGATGCGTGACAGTGGCGGCGCGTCGACCAGCCGCGCGCCCAGCTCGCGGCAGAGTTCCGCGACCCGCACGGTCTTCATCGTCATCTTCGGTTCCTTGCGATTGAACGGGCGACGCAAGCGCCGTATCACGTTTTTCAGGGAATAGTGGTCGAAGTAGGTCATGATCACGAAGCGTCGTGACACGCGCAGCAGTTCCTGCAACAGGCGCTCACGCTCTGCGGCGGTCGGCAGGTGATGCGAAAGCCGCACGCAGATCGTGCCGTCCACGGCGTTGTCACGCAGTGGAATGTGGAAAGCAGAAGCCGTCAACCAGTTCCGTGGTGTCGCAACCTTCGATTCGGCGCGATTGTAAAGAATCTGTCCGAGTCCAATATCTGCTTCGATGACTCGAGCGGCCGAATCCGCGAACGCAGGTGTCAGCCGGCCGCCGCCGCAGGGGAGATCGAGCACGACTCCGCAGCGCCCAAGCGCTCGCATGTGACGGCCGAGCAGTTGGTATTCGCGCCGCGTGCTGCTGCGTTTCAAGGTCTGCCGCTGGTATTCCAGGTTATAGGTAGCGGCGCGTTCGACCTGCTGGTATTCCGCCTGGTAATCGGCACTCTGCTCGGTCTGCTGGGGTTGGCCCCAGGTTTCGGAAGTCCCCCGGATCGCGAGCAAAGGCACGCCGTCACGCAAGGCATAGCGGCCGGCGCAGCCGACGCAGCGAATGGAATCGGCCTCGAAGACCAGTGCCGCGCGGCATGCGGGGCATGCGAGCAGGTCCGCGATGGCGCTGATACCCGTGTCGTGCTGACCGGCCCGGGTGGCAGGTGACGCATTCGCTTGAGTCATCTTTATTCTTCCAAGCGCCCGGCCTGACCAAGAGTTAAGCGGACGCTGCGGGGAAAATCAATCGGCGGACTGGCTGGCAGCTTCCTGGCTGCTGACGAGTATACGGCGATCCGCCAGCACGACGTGCACCCGGGTCGTTGCGACGACCGCCTCCAGCGCCTGCCTTGGCGTAAGTCCTGCGATCGAGCCGTGCAGGACCACAGCCGCGGCTTCCGTGGCAGCGCCGGGCGACGCATAGGTGACCTCGCGGCCGAGCTCGCGCGCGACCCAGGACAGGAAATCGGCGAGCGGCAGGCCTTCGATGTCGATGGCCGGGGTTACGGCTGCGATCCAGCCCCAGGATTCGTCGTCAAGCGGCGTTGCCTGTCGTTCCACGCTGCCGTCGTCACCGATCGTAAGCTGCTGGCCGGCCGCGCTCTGCTCGATGCCGCCCGCGTTCGACTGCCACTCGACGCGCCCTTCGCGTACGCGCAGGCGCACGCCAGAACCTGTCAGGCGGACTTCATACTGCGTGCCCACGTGGCGCACCGAACCCGACTGCGTGATCACGTCGAGACGCGTCGCGGCCGACGTCGCTGGTCCGGCATCGATGTACAGCGCGCCGCGATCGAGGACGATCTCGCCTGCGCTCGCAAGCGTCAGGCGCGTGTCATGGTCGAGGCGCGCGGAGACGCCGCCGGGCAGGGTCAGTGCACTGCGTCCGGCGGAACCCGTTTCTAGTACCTGTCCGACAGTCAGTACCTGCCCCGCGGCAACCGGGCGCCAGCTGTCGAAGCGGCCGGATCTTGCGCGAACTTCGCCCGCTGCAAGCGTCATGCTGCCGATGACTTCGGCCTGTCCGGTCAGTTGCGGCACGGCAAACCAGATGCCGATCGCGGCCGCAAGGACGCCGGCAGCGAGGGCGAAGGTGGTCCGACGCTGCCGGGAGCGGCGTTCGTCGGCAACCACGGCGCGCCATTCGGTGCGCAGGCTGTTGCGCAGGGCGCGCTCGATTTCCGCGGGCGGCCGCTCACGCGGACCCGCAGACTTCAGTACTCGTTCGATGTCTTCGTCATTCATGACTGACCCCTCACGCCCCCAGGCTGGTCGCGATGCCGGCTGCGTCCGCGCCGAATACCTTTTCCAGCGCCTCGCGAAATGCGATGCGCGCCCGCGCCAACAGCGACTGCGCGGCAACCGTGCCGATTCCAAGCCGCTGCCCGATTACCTCGACCGAATGCCCTTCTATGTATTTCCACTCGAGTGCGTCGCCGTAATTGGCTGGCAGGCAATCGAGCACTGCGCGCACCAGTCGGGCTACCTCGCTGCGCCCGTAGCTCTTCACCAGATCATATTCCTCCGGCGCTTCGACCGATTCGATGGCCATGCGCAATTCCGGCTGATCGTCAATCAGCACGACATGGCGGCTGCGCCGCCGCGCGCGGATGTGATCGACCACTTCATGGCGACAAATCTGGCAGATCCACGTGAACAGCCCCGATTCGCCGCGGAAGTCCGACATCTTCCGCATCGCCTTGGTCAGCGTGGACTGGACGACTTCCTGGGCCGCCTCGACGTCGCCATTGAGACGGGGCAGGGCAAACCGGTACACGCGCGCGAAGTACGCGTTGAAGAACGCGTCGAATGCCCGCTCGTCCCCCGCGAGCATGCGCCGGATGAGTTGCTGGTCGTCGGCCAAGTTCTGGTCCACGTGGCAGGACACCATCCGAAGGTAGGACGCTTGCGCCGTCCGGGATCAATCGCGCGGCGTCCGGAGACTCCGATTCTAGCAGCCAGCGGTAAAGGATCAGCAGCAGGAACCAGGCAATCGCGGCACTTGCAAGGTCATGTGACAGGAAGTGCGCTCCGCGTGCCTGCTGGCCGAACGAGAAGACCACGCCTGCCAGGATCGAGCCGATCAGCATGCGACGAGCGAGGCGCAGGCGTGGGCCGAGCAGCGCGAAGTAGAACGACATCAGGGCGAAACCCGACGACGCGTGGGAACCCGGATAACAGCGCGCCGGGGGCAGGTTGGCGGGCCGGTCGCCGAGCAACTGAACATACGGGCGATCACCGTTGTAGCGCTCGAGATCCCGCGGGCAATCCACGTTGGTCACTTGTTTCAGGGCCCCGACCGCGGTCGGGCAGAGGATGAGCCCGAGCGCTACATAGATGGCACCACGACGCAGCGGCCGTAGGCGTTGCACGAAGAAGCTCGCGGCCAGGACGACAAGCGTCGCGAGTCCTACCAGGCGCACGAACGAGCCGCCACCGGTGTGAATGACATCGACGGCCCACCAGGTATTCGCACCGGTCCAGGCCTGCGCCGCGCGGTCGTAGAACCAGGTGTCCGCGATCAGGAGATCGAGCTGACCGGCTGCGATGGCGATCAGTGCCGTGGCGAACAGGGTGCCGGGAATCCACGCGTGACGCAGCCAGAATTGCTTCCGCGCGTGCGCCGGACCGGGCGCTGTGCTGGAGTTCGTCATCAGAAGCTGCGCTTGGTCTGGACCAGCAATTGCGCGCGACTGATAGAACGCGGGCCATCGAGCGGGAAGGCGATGTCGATGTGCAGGACGTTGCCGAGCGAGGTGCGGGTGCTCCCGAGACGCAGGCCGATGCCGATGTCCTTCAACACGCCAAGATTCTCCGTCGGTCCGAAG
This sequence comes from Gammaproteobacteria bacterium, assembly GCA_031403675.1. Lineage (GTDB taxonomy): Bacteria > Pseudomonadota > Gammaproteobacteria > Steroidobacterales > Steroidobacteraceae > SCUD01. Next base: position 9,190 of record JANNTO010000005.1, read on the forward strand.
GCGGATTTTCCCCAGCTCTGTCCCATGTCGAAGAAGACGGCGCCGCCGATGTCGGCAATCTTCCACAATGAGCGATTCGTGTAGTAACGCTGTTCCACCGTCAGCAAGGCACGGCTGCTGCCGCTCTGGTAACGCAGCGGATAACCCCGAAGGCCTGTGTCGCCACCGCTGGACAGTTCGTGATCACCATCCAGCTCATGCCCGAGCTCTGCATTCACAGACGCGAAAAACGTGCTTTTTGGTCCGGTCTCGCGATAGAAACGCAGGCCGCCAGACAAGAGGCTGTCGGACACGGTGCCCGCCTGCAGCCGCCCTGCGAGTCCGCCGTGGATGAACAAGGAATGGTCTTCTCCCAGGCGGAAACCGCGGCTGGCTTCGGCGCGAAGGAGCGCTGCGCTGCGATCGGAACCGAATGCCGGCTCTGCCAGGCCGAGCTCGACGTCATAGCGCACGCCGAAGTGCAGGTCTTCGGTGCGCGAGATCTGGTCCAGATTGCGCGTGGTCTCGAAATCGTCCTGGATGCCTGCCAGGCGGAGGAACGGGTAATTGAGGTTGCGGCCGCCCGGCAGTGCCGCCGGAGCGACTTCATCCGGGGCGAGGCCAAACGTCGCCTGCTCATGGCGCAGTCCTGCGCTGATGCGGCGTGTCCAGCCGTCCTGCAGGCCCCGCGACCAGCCGAACTGGATCTCGCTCTTTTTCTTGTCCTGTCCAAAGCCCGCAACGGATTTACCGAGGCGATAAACGTGTTCGACTGAGTCTTCCTGCGCAAACTCGAAGCCGGCGCTCCAGCGGGTGTCGAGCGAATAAAAAGGCCGTTCCACCAGGATCGACTGGCCCGCGCCGTCATCGCTGTCGCGCAGCGCCAGTTCGCTGCGCCAGCGGCTGCCCCACATGCCCGGATCGCGCCATCTCAGGGTGGACGAATTGCGATCGACATCGGTGGAGTAATCGAACGCGAGGTGTTTGCCGAAACCAAATAGATTGAGTTCTTCGAGTTGGATGCCGGTCGAGTTCTTGCCGCCACTGCGACCGAACGAGATACCGGGATTCGTGGTCCAGACCTCGTGCGTGACGACTTCCAGATCGACCAGGCCATCGCGGTAGCCGACGATCCGGATCTCGGGTTCACGGATGAAGCGCAGGTCCCGCAGGTTGCGTTCGGTCTCCTCCACACGCCGGCGTGAGTAGAGATCCCCCGGCTTGAACAACAGCTGCGCCTCGATCACCGAATCGCGGGTGTCGATGTGCGCGCGATCGGCAAAGCGGTAGATCGCATTGCGCTCGCCGGGCGCATTTGGGTCGAAGATCGGTTTTTCCCGCACGCTCACGCGACCGATGCGCGCGCCCAGCACCTCGAGCTCGGCCTCCGCGGGCCAGGGCGGCGCGAGGTTCGGCCCGGATCCATCGACCTGATCCGCGACGGCGCTCGGTGCAAACGCGGTGGCAAGCACCAGGAGGGCAACCTGGCGACTCAGGGCGTGCATAATGGTTTCCCCACGAGGCGCGTCGGCGGGAGCGGGGCGCCAGACGGTTTGTAGCGGCGCTGTTCGAACAGCTCGTAGGCGGTCTGGAAGTACGCGATTCCGAGGCGTTCCAGTTCCGGGTCGCGCGGCGCCGATGCATAGCGATCCGTCGCGGGATCGTAGCGGTAGGTATCCACGGACTTCTTGAGGCCGAACACGACCATCCGGCCGTCGCGATAGATGGCCACGTTATGATTGTGATTGAACAGCGCGACACGCTGTTCGGGTGGCGTATTGAGCGCATCCTGGCCAAAGAATGGCGCTTCGTATGGCAGGCCGAGCAGGCCGAGCACGGTCGGCGCGATGTCGATCTGTGTCATCAGCGCATCCACGCGCTGCGGCTTGATGTGCTTCGGCGAGTAGAACATCAACGGAATTTCGTAGGTCTTGAGCGGTATCTGCTGTGCGCCGTAGACCCGGGCGCCGTGATCCGCGGCCACCACGAAGATCGTGTCGTCAAACCAGGCGTGGCTCTTCGCGTCGCGCAGGAACTCTCCGAGGGCGTAATCCGCGTAGCGCACGCCGGTCGCGCGGCCGCCGCCTTCAGGGGGAATGCCGATGTTCTCGAGGCCGGGCCGGAACGTGTATGGCTTGTGATTCGAGGTCGTCATGATGATCGAGAAGAACGGCTTGCCTTCGGCGTGCAGCGCATCGAGGTACCCGAGCGAGTGGTCGAACAGATCCTCGTCGCTGACGCCCCAGATGTTCTCGAAGCGCACCGACTTGATGTCCTGGCGATCGCTGATGTCGAAGCCGTTGTTGCCGAAGAAATAATTCATGTTGTCGAAATAGCCGTAGCCGCCGTACAGGAAGCTCGTCTGGTAGCCGAGCGAGTTCATAACCGCGCCCCAGGTCGCGACGTGCTCGTTGCCGGGGCGGCGCAGTATCGAGACGGTCGGTATCGGCGGGATCGAACTCGTGAACGCCTCGAGGCCGCGCACCGTGCGTGTGCCGCTGGCGTACGCGTTCGAGAACCACAGGCCCTGGGTCGCAAAGGCATCGAAGTTCGCGGTCAGGTCGCGATCCGACCCGTACAGGCGGCTGAACTCCGCGCCGAAGGATTCGCTCGAGACCAGCACGACATTGAGTTTCCCGAGGCCATCGGCACGTGCCGGGAAAGCGCGGTCCAGGCGACCGTCGGCGAGACGCGTGAGCTGTCCGCCGCCACGCTCCAGCTCACGCCCGATCAAGGCGAAATTCTCGTCCGGATCGGCGCTGCGGTAATTAGCGTAGTAGTCGATTTCATTGGTGGTCGCGGCGCGCACGAAGCTACTGATCCCGTTCTGGACCAATTCGTTGGCGACGCGATTGGATGCGACGGACAGCAGGTCCGTGGGCCAGAAGCCGATTGCGAGGGCGGCAGTCGCCGCATGCAGGGCCAATGGCTTCAGGCGCTGCCGGACCGGAATTGCCTTTTTGGCGCCATCGCCAAAGCGGAGCTGGATCCAGCAGAGCCCAACGGTCGCAAATACGGCGGCGCCAAGCCCCAGGTACAGCACCGGGTATTCCGCCCAGACGTCGCCCGCGACTTCAGTCGGGTAGGCGAGGTAATCGAATGCGACGAGATTGAAGCGGGCGTCGAATTCCTCGAAGAAGAAGTGCTCCGCGACCGCCAGGAACACCAGGGCAAAGAGCACGATCCAGCTGCCGATCGCAAGCACGGCGCGATTGGCGCGCGATCGGTACCAACGGTCCGGCAGCAGCGCTGTATACACCGCGAGCGGTGCAAAAAGGTACAAAGTCACGACCGAGTCGTTCAGCAGGCCGCCGGCCAGGATTGCCGGCAAAGCCGTCGCGCTGACGCCGGCGGCGATGCCGAACTGCCACCAGAGCCAGGCACGGGTCAACGCGCCGATCAGCAGGCTGGCGGCGCCCAGGGCGAGCAGCAGGCGAAATCGGTGCAGCACGACGGATTGGACGGTCCGGGCCGTCCAGATCAATCGGCAGTGTGAACTACATCAGAATTCCCACAGCACGCCGACGGAAGGCACCAGCGGCAGCCAATCGCTCTTTCGGGTCGTGAAATTCACGCCGCCGTTGCCATCATCCCCCGCGATCAGTTCGGCGCAGCAGGCATTCCCGATGTTGACGGCATTGGTCAGTTCGACGCTAAGTGCCAGACTGCCGATTCTGAGCGGCTTGCGGTACTCGGCGCGCAGGTCGAGCGTGGCGCGGTTCGGGAAGCGGGCGGCATTGCGCTCGCCGAGCGCGGTCCCGGAAACTCGGGTCGTCGGCCAGCCACGGTGCGTACCCGCGACGGCGCCGAAACGCCAGCTGCCATGGGTCCAGTCGATACCGGCGGTCGCGGCCCAGGTCTGGTCCCAGCTGCGCGGCACATGGCGCCCATCGACGATGTCCATTGCCTCGGACCAGGCCAGGCTCATCCACCAGTCGGCCCCGTGTCCTTCTGCGATCAGGGATAGTTCCGCGCCGCGAATCTCGGCGGAAGCCGGTGCGACCATTACGCGATCCGGAGCGATTTCCGGAAAGAGCGACAGCGGGTCGAGCAGATTCTCGAAGTGCGGGCGCGGATCGGATTGCCGCTTGCTGAACCACTCGGCGCGCAACGCCAGGCCATTCTGCAGCCGGCGATCCAGGCCAACGATCAGGTGAGTCGATCTCTGGGCCTGCGGGAACGCCGTCAGCCCGTCCTCGACCTTCAGCTCTTGGACTTCATCGGTCTGGTGGAAGCGACCCAAATGTACCCGCAGGTTCGTCGCCGATGAGAACTGCCAGCGCAGGTTGACGCGCGGATCGTAGAGCCAGCTCTCCACGGTCGTGCCCGCCGTGATCGTGCGTTGTGCCCGCAATCCGAGTTCCGAAATCAGCGCTTCGGTGATGCGCCAGCGGTGCGCCGCGAACAAAGCCATGCGCTGGCGTCCCGGATTCATTTCAATCGCGCGTGAAAGCAGGTTGTCGCGTGCAAACAAGGCCGCTACCGCATCCGTGTAGGTGACGTCGGCGGCATAGCGATAGTCCGCATTTTCATCGGACCATTCAAAACCACCTTCGATCCAGTGTCTGGCATGCGCCTGCCATGCGAGCCTGCCGCGAAGTTCCAGGAAATCCGATGCGCGATTGTCCGAGACCGAGCCACTCGCAATGTCCGGATTGTCGAGGGTGCCGACGCGGGAGCTGTTCACGCTGCTTTGACCGAGCCACAGGGTCGACTGGATCCCGTTCCGCCAGTCGTGGTCGCCGCGCAGCCACAGGTAGTGGTTCTGGCTCTCGATTTGCGCTTCTTCGCCGAGCCCTTCGCGGGCGATCGACAATTCGTCGCGCGACCACAGAATGTTCGCGCTGATGCGCAAGCGATCCCTGTCGCCAAAGCCCACGCGCGCGTAGGCGTCCCCGTAGGTGGGGCTGCCGGCATCCTGCGCGAACGCGTGGATGAATGGTTTCAGCGTCCCGCCCCGCGCGGTCGCGAGCCAGTCCGCACCCAGCGCATCCAGTGTGCCGCCGCGGCGTGCCATCGCATTGAAAACTGAAAGACCCAATGCAGTGTGGGGCTCGTTCATCGCATTGATGGTGTGCAGGTCGAAGACGCCACCCATGCGGTTTCCGTAGCGGACCGGGAATCCGCCGGTATAGATCTCGGCCTCATCGATCAATCCGGGATCCAGCACGCCAAAGACACTCTGGTAGCCGGGGATGTGAAACGCCTGGCGCAGCGGAAAACCGTCCAGCAAGGTCAACTGTTCGCCGGGTTCGCCGCCGCGAATGCTGGACTGGGCGGAAATTCCGTTTTGGGCGATGCCGGGCAGTCGCCCCAGCGCGCGTATCGCATCCTCGCCGAGCACCGGCTGGGCGGCGAGCGTTTCGCCGTCGATACGCACTGAACCAAATGTGCCTGAGCGGTCCATCGAGTAATGACTGGTCGAAACCACGACTGCGGCGAGTTGTGTGCGGGCCGGCTGCAGGCGCAGCTCTGCCGCAGCTCGCGTTGCAGTCACGTCGAAATCGCGCAATTCGACCGCCTGAAAGCCTTCGGCCTGCGCTTGCAGCGTGTAGCTGCCTTCCGGTACCGGCCCGATCGAGAAGGAGCCGTCTGCACCGGACCATCCGACCGCGCCGATCGGCATCAGCTCGATTCGCGCGACTGCGATCGGTTCGCTATTCACGGAATCGAGCACCCGGCCGAGAACCAAGTGATCATGCGGACTCCTCGAGGCGGGGACGACTGCATACAGACCGGGGCGCACGGGCGATAGTGCGAGCGCATGCGGCGACAGGATCTCGCGCGCAATCATCAGCCGGTTGCTCGAACGCGGCTCGGCCAAGACCCGCAAGGACTCGGGCACGAGTTCCGAGCTGTAGATGAAATCGAGTCCGGAGTCACGCAGTTCGAGGAGAACGTCGATCACGGAGCGACCAGCGAGGCGCGCGCTCTCCGCGTCGGCACGCGCGGCGGGAACGAGGCAGACAACGAGAAGAACGCCGAGAATGTAGCGGCGATAGGCTCCGATCATCCGCTCATTAGAAACTTAGTCGGCGCCGACCGCTACAGCGGGCTGCGTGTACTGGCGGCGTGACTCAAGCCAGGCCCACAGCGCATTCCACTGGTGCAGTTCCGGATGCACGCGCGCTGGATTCATGTCGTGCAGTCCAAGGCCCTGTTCGCCGGCATAGACGTAGCTCTGCGAATCCCGGAGCGTCGTGATCACCGGAATCTGCATCTGGTCGAGGAACCGCATCAGCGTGCGGAAGATGATCGTGTTCGGCTTGACGCGGTTGGCGATGACGCCGAGGCGATTCTCGCGGCGCTTGATCTTGCCGGAGATCAGCAAATGGCCGATGCAGCGCGAGCAGGCGTGGATGTCGGCATCCGACGGCATCACCGGCACCAGCACGGCGTCGGCATCGCGCACGTGTTCATTGAAATGCGGTGGCTGCAGCGCGGCCGGCGTGTCGACGATGACGCGGTCGGTTCCGTGCGGCACGCGCAACTGGAAACTGCGGGTCACGCCAATTGTGCGCGCATAGGCGGCGATGCCGTGAATTGCCGGGCGCTGCGGTGGACGCTTTTCGAGCCAGCGCGAGCTGGTGCCCTGCGGATCAAAGTCCATCAGCACGGGCTTGTAGCCACGGGCCGCGTACATCGCGGCAATGCCCGTCGCAATCGTGGACTTGCCCGAGCCGCCCTTTGGATTGAGCAGAACGATACGCAGCATGGCACCCTCGTGGCCGACTCAAGAGACTACGCCCCGACCATGCCTTGGGCAAGGAGTGCGCGTCGTGCCACGCCACCAGCCTGCGGCGTCTATAATTGAATAATTGCTTGAATTACCAAGGTCTTACGTAATGCGAGCGCGAGTTGTCATTGTCGGCGCCGGGTTTGGAGGGCTGGCAGCCGTTCGTGGACTCGCGCGGGCCGACGCCGACGTCACGCTGATCGACCGACAGAACCATCACTTGTTCCAGCCCTTGCTGTACCAGGTCGCAACCGCCGGCCTGTCGCCGGCGGAAATCGCCTGGCCGGTGCGGCATCTGGTGCGAACGCAGCGCAACACGCGCGTGCTGATGGGCGAGGTCACCGGCGTCGATCCGGTGCGCAAAGTGGTCCTGCTGGGCGACCGCCCGATCGCCTATGACTGGTTGGTGCTCGCCACCGGCTCATCACACGGCTACTTCGGACACGACGATTGGGCGACGCATGCACCGGGACTGAAGGACCTCGATGATGCGACAGAAATCCGCCGCCGTTTGCTGATGGCTTTCGAACGCGCGGAGATGACGTCGAGCCCGGAGCTCTGCCGGAAACTGCTCACGATCGCGATCGTCGGCGGCGGGCCGACGGGCGTCGAATTGGCGGGCGCGATCGCGGAGCTCGCGCGCCGCGCGCTGGCCGCCGATTTCCGCGAGATCGATCCGAAGCAGACGCGCGTGCTGCTGCTCGAGGCTGGCCCGCGGCTGCTACCGAACTTCCCGGAGAAACTCTCGCGGTACACCGCGGCGGTGCTTGGAAAACTCGGCGTCGAAGTGCGCCTCGGCGCTGCGGTCACGCGCTGCGATCCGGAAGGGGTCGTGCTCGGCAGCGAGCGGATTCCGGCGGCAACCATTCTCTGGGCGGCCGGCGTCACGGCGTCGCCCGCGGCCACCTGGCTCGGCCTCGCGGGCGACCGCGCCGGTCGTGTGCCGGTCGGCCCGTCCCTTACGCCGCCCGGCCACGACAATGTATATGTCATCGGCGACACGGCACTGGCACGCGGCGCCGACGGCGCGCAGTTGCCGGGCATTGCGCCGGTCGCCAAACAGCAGGGCGCCCACGTCGCGCACGCGATCGTCGCGCGCATCGCGGGAAGACAGTGCAAGCCGTTCGTCTATCGCGATCGCGGACTGCTGGCGACCATCGGCCGCAGGGCCGCGGTCATCGCCTACCGGCGGATGCGGCTCAAGGGGTGGTTGGCGTGGTGGCTGTGGGGCGCCGCGCACATCTTTTTTCTGGTCAGCATGCGCAACCGTGTCATCGTCGTCACGCAATGGCTGTGGTCCTATCTCGTGTTCGAGCGGGGCGCGCGGTTGATCACGGGTATCAAGCGGCCTTAGACGACCCTAGGCGCGCAATTCGCTCACCTGGTACGCGGCTTGCGCCAGCCATTGCGGATTCACTTGCACGCCCCAGCCGGGCTCGGCAGGAATCGTGACACAGCCATTCTGGATCGCAAACGGATCGCCGAGGAACAGCCCTTCCTGCCACGGGTAGTAATCTAAACCTTCAATCGAGAATTCCAGATATTTTCCGGCGTTGGGAATGGCGCCCAGCAGATGCATGGTGCAAATGGTCACCAGCGACAAGTTGGCGCTATGCGGAGTGCAGGGCAAGCCCGCTGCGGCTGCCATCCTGGCGACGCGCAAGGTTCGCGTCAGGCCGCCCATGTACATCACATCTGGCTGCACCACGTCGACAGCACGCGTCTCGATCATGCGGGCCCAGGTTGCGAGATCCCAGTCCTGTTCGCCGCCGGTCACGTCGATATCGAGCGCATCGGCAACCTGCTTGGTTTGCTCAAGATGCCAATAAGGGCAGGGCTCTTCAAAATGCGATACGCCTTCGGCTGCCAGCAGTTGTCCGACTTCAATGGCGCGGCGCGGTGAATAGCCGCTGTTGGCATCGACCAGTTTCGCGCAGCCATCGCCCAGAGCGCGGGCAACTCGCGGCACGATCGCCTCGGTGCGGCCCGGCCATTCATCAACGTCCCGACCGCACTCCGCAGCGATGCGCCATTTGAAAGCATCGAACCCTTGTTGATCGCGCAGCCGGACCAGGCGCAGAGCTTCATCGTCCGGGGAGATATTGCGCTTCATCGAGGAGGCGTACGCGCGAAAGGGGCGCGCTTTGCCGCCGAGAAGTTCCACGACCGGCTTGCCCGCCAGCTTGCCGTGCAGGTCCCACAAGGCCGTATCCAGGCCGGCTAACGCGCGACAGCGGTAACTGCCCGGATACTTGTGCTCGCGCTCCTCGATCCGCGCCACCAGGGCATTGATGTCAAGAGCATCCATGCCAAGCGACCAGGGCGCGATCTGCCGATGGAAAATCATCGCCGTGATATCGGCGTTGTAGGTGGAGGTCTGCCCCCAGCCCACGGCGCCGGAGTCGGTGGTGACCCTGACAAAACAGACGAATTCATTGGCAAAGGTCTCGAGTTTGTGGATCTTCAGCATGGCAATGCCTTACGCGCCGCGCCGAATCGATTCGAGGCCATGGTTGTCAGGCCCGGATTCCCGGCGCCACAGCAGCACGACCGAAATCAGCGCCAGTACGCCCACCAGGCCGAAGAACCACAACATCGGCACATAGCCGCCAGGATTTGCTTTGCTGGCGCCGGCCGCATCATTGATTGCACCCGCTGCGAGATTGCAAATCGCCAGACCCAGGTTCTGCAACAAGTTGATCAAGCCGAACGCAGTGCCCAGGCGTCGCGGATCGACCAGCATGACGGTTGCGGGCCAGATCACTGCAGGGACCATCGAAAAACTGATGCCCATGAGCACCGTCGAAATCCACAGACTCCAGTCCGTTGCGCCAAGAATCAGGAATGTGATCGGCAGCAGCAGAGTGCCGATGGTGAGCATCAGCGCACGGCGGCCAAAACGATCGGCAATGGCGCCAAATATCGGCGTCGCGAAAATTGCTGCGAAGAAAACGAAGCTGTTGATATTGGCTGCCGCCTCCAGCGAGAGGCCCCTGGAATCCTGGAAATAGAGGATTGCAAAGGTGCTGCGAAACGGAAAAAACACCGAGGCAAACAGCACGTTGAGCCAGAGGATGTACCAGAACGAGCGGTCAAAACTCCGCAGGTCGCGCCACTGAAATGGCTTGTGCGTGGCCGCCACCGAGGCTGCGACCTTCGCCCCCTGATTGTTGGATCGAACGCGGTCAAACCACCAGTAGGCTGCCGCCGCCACAAAACTCACGAAAGTGATGCCCGCGCCCAGCCACAATGGCATCTGCCAACCTTGCTCATAGAGGCCGGAAGCCCAGCTGGGCGACGTGTCGGCGGCATAGGAGCCAACCCGCGCCAGACTGAAAAAGAGGGCCATTGCCAGTGCAGTTCCGCCGCCCACAAACCATTGTGCGATGCCGGCCAGCAACGCAATGAACAAAGCTTCCTCGCTGACACCGAATATCAATCGGCCCAGCACCATCACGCTGTAGGGCGATCCGACGGCCGTCAGCACGGCGCCGACAAAGCAAAAGAACGCCGACCACAAAGCGACGCGCGCCGGACCGTAGCGATCGATCAGGATTCCGCCGATGAGCGCGAACAGGATGTTGGGCAGGCTGAACACCGCGTTCAGCATCCCAATCTGCGAATGGCTGAAGCCGCGCTGGGTGCGGAGGATCTCCGCCACCGGGGCGATTACGTCGTATTCGTAGTAACTGCCGGAGATCGCGATCGCAAAGAGTCCCAGTACCCACCACCGTAGCGGCGATGCTTTGGCGTGGGCAGGGCTGGCGGGTGAAGTGATGAAATTGCTCATTGGGCTTGCCGATGTGGACTCAGAGTGGACCCATGCCGCTGCCTCGCGGGACAGCGAATCAGTACTTCATTTCAAGTTCAGTCAGTCCGGCAGGCGTTCGACGAGCCTGAGCAAAAGGCCAGCGCGCGTGATCATACGCTGCGCAAGCGCGATCGCTCGGGAACGGAATTCTCGTCTTGGTCGGGGTGACAGGATTTGAACCTGCGACCTATACGTCCCGAACGTAGCGCTCTACCAGGCTGAGCTACACCCCGAATTGAGGTCGGGGAGTGTAATCAAGGCCCCCGGTGCTTTCAATGACGGTGCCAATCGTGCCCGGTCAGCGCCGCCAGAATAGCGTGTATCTTGTTGGTTCGAGGCACCCGGGGGAGTCGAGCGCATGACGATTGATATCAACAGAGTTCCGCTGTTCCGTGTCGTCCGCCGCGTTGCGGTGCTGTTTTTCGCGGCGCTTCCGCTGCTCGCCTCGGCGCAGGACATCGACCTGGTCAACGCGCTGCTGGTTGACGGCACGGGCGCGGCACCACGAATGGCGGTCACCGTCAGCGTGCGTGACGGCAAGATCACGGCTGTCCTGGAGCGCGCGCCGGCACCGGCCATTAAAGTACGTCGCATCGACCTGGGCGGCCGCTACCTGTTGCCGGGGCTGATCGACGCCCATGCGCACGTCGAGTCTCCGGCAGCCGCCCTGCGTGCGCTCCAGTCCGGCGTCACCACGGCGCGGGTGCTGGGCGATACGTTCCTGCAGGCGATCGGCGCGCGTGACCTGATCCGCGCCGGACATGTGCCGGGACCGGAGCTCCTGGTGTCGCCCGGCCACATCCGTCCGAAGCCGGGCCTCGCGTTCTTCATGGTCTATCCGCAGTTCGGCGACGCCATCGAAAGTGAGCTCCGCGGTCCCGACCGCATTGCCGAGGCCACCCGCGCGTTGATTGCAAAAGGCGCGGACGTCATCAAAGTCGGCGCCAGCGAGCGTGCGGGGCTCGCGAATGCCGATCCGCGCAAGCCGGAACTCACGGAGGAGGAGATGCGCGCGGCGGTCACGGCGGCGGCCCGCAAGGGCCTGTACGTAGCGGCTCACGCCCACGGGCGTGAGGGCGCAGCGAATGCAGTTCGGGCCGGCGTGCGCAGCATCGAACACGGGACCTGGGTCGACGACGAAACCCTTGCCGAGATGAAGCGACGCGGTACGTATTTCGTACCCACGCTGGCCGTCATGAGTCCGCTCGGCGATCCACAGGGCAACTCCGCCGATGACGTGGCGCTCCAGTTGCGCACCCAGTCGATGATGGGGCCGCTACGCGCGGCGGTGCGCAAGGCGCATGGCCTCGGCGTGGTCGTGGCGGCGGCGACCGACGGCAGTTACGCCGACCGGGACGACACCGGCCGCATCCGCATCGCGCACGAGATCGCCATGCTGCGTGAGCACGCCGGGTTTACGCCGCTCGAGTCCATCACCGCTGCCACGCTGAATGGAGCGCGTGTGCTCGGCATCGAGTCACGCACCGGCACCATTCGCACAGGTATGGAAGCCGATCTCGTGGTCTACGATGGCGATCCGCTGGCCGACAGCCGGACATTTTTCGAGCCGCGGCTGGTCATCAGCAACGGCCGGATCGTGCTGGAAGGTGTGGGTTTGTAAGCCGGACGTTCCGGCAACCAAAGGTCAGTTGGTGCGACTGACCGCGAATCGTGCCAGTGCCGCGAGCGCGTCGCGATAGGGCGATTCCGGAATTTGATTCAGCGCTTCGAGCGCCAGTTCCGCCTCGTTTTCAGCGAGTTGCGCCGTGTAATCAAGACCCCCCGTGCTATTAACGACCGCGCGAATCGGGTCCTGTTCCTCGGTGCCGCCTTGAGAAATGGCGTCTCGAATCATTGCGGCAGCGTCCGGACCACCATGGCGCAGGGCGTGGATCAGCGGCAGCGTCGGCTTGCCCTCGGCGAGGTCGTCGCCGACGTTCTTGCCGAGTTCTTCAGTGTCGCCGCGGTAGTCGAGGGCATCGTCCACGAGCTGGAACGCGATGCCGACGTGCTTGCCGTAGCACGCGAGTGCGGTTTCCAATTCCGCCGGTGCGCTGGCAACGATTGCGGCGATCTGGGCCCCGGCTTCAAACAGCCGTGCGGTCTTGCGGTAGATCACTTCGAGATAGCGAATCTCGGTCGTGTCGGGATCGCCGGAATTCATCAATTGCAGCACTTCGCCGGCCGCGATCGTGTTGGTTGCATCCGCCATCACACGGATCAGGGCGGGCGAGTCGAGCGCCGCCATCATCTGGAAGGCGCGCGAGTAGAGGAAGTCGCCGACCAGCACCGACGCGGGGTTGCCGAAAGCC
>JANNTO010000006.1:0-7192 GCA_031403675.1 Gammaproteobacteria bacterium
AGTTGTTTTTCAATGGCCCCGAGAGTTTCACGCCCGACGATCGCTATTACATTGGCGAAGCGCCGGAGGTCCGTGATCTGTTCGTCGCGACCGGATTCAATTCGGTCGGCATCGCCGCGAGCGGTGGCGTAGGCAAGGTAGTCGCGCAATGGATCGCCGATCGTCGTCCGCCGATGGATCTTGCCGACGTCGACATTCGCCGGGCGATGCCATTCCAGGCCAATCGCCGCTATTTGCACGACCGCACCGTCGAGACATTGGGGCTGCTCTATGCGATGCATTGGCCCAACTACCAGTACCAGTCGGCCCGCGGCGTGCGGCGCTCGCCGCTGCACGACCGGTTGGTCGCGGCCGGCGCCTGCATGGGCGAAACGGCGGGCTGGGAGCGACCAAACTGGTTCGCCGAACCCGGTTCCACACCGCACTACAAGTACTCCTACGGCCGCCAGAATTGGTTCGATGCTTGCCGCAGCGAATGCCTGGCGGTACGTGACGCAGTCGTCCTCTTCGACCAGTCCTGTTTTGCCAAATTCCTGGTCCAGGGCGCAGACGCCTGCGCGATCCTGAATGAACTTTCGACTGCCAACGTCGACGTGGCGCCGGGACGCATCGTCTATGCGCAATGGCTCAACGAGCGCGGTGGAATCGAGGCCGACCTGACGATTACCCGGCTTGCGGCGCGGGAGTTCATGGTCGTGACTTCGGCCATCTGCCAGACGCGTGACCTCACATGGCTGAAGCGCGGCATCGAGGCCCGGCACGATGCCCGCTGCACGGTGACCGACGTCACCTCCGGGGTCGCGATGCTCGGGGTCATGGGCCCGCGCAGCCGCGAACTGTTGCAGGGCCTCTCGGGCGCGGACCTGTCGAACGCGACGCACCCTTTCGGCCAGTCGCGCGAAATCGAAATCGGCTATGCGCGTGTGCGTGCGAGCCGGATCACTTACGTCGGTGAACTTGGCTGGGAACTTTACTTTCCAACCGAGCACTGCCTCGACGTCTACGAACAGATCCTGGCTGCAAGCGCGCCGCTGGGACTCAAACTCGCGGGATATCACGCCATGGGCGCCTGTCGCGTAGAAAAGGGCTACCGTCACTGGAGTCACGACATCGGCGATGAGGACACGCCGCTCGAGGCGGGGCTTGCTTTCACGATCGCCTGGGACAAGGCCGGCGGCTTTGTTGGCCGCGATGCGCTGCACGCGCAACGTGCGCGCGGCGTGCTCGGCAAGCGTTTGGTGCAGGTGATGCTCGACGATTCTTCTCCCTCGGCGCCCCTGCTCCATCACGAGGAACCCATCCTCCGTGACGGCGTCATGGTCGGCTCGATCCGTTCCGGTGCCTGGGGTCATCGCGTCGAGCGATCGATCGGCATGGGTTACGTGGGCTGTGAGGCCGGTGTCACGAAGGAATGGCTGGCCTCCGGGCGCTGGGAGATCGAGGTTGCCTGCCAGCGCTACCCGGGTCGCGTGCAGTTGCAACCGTGGTACGACGCCACGAATCAGCGGATCAGGAGCTGAACCTGCATGAAGTCCCACGCCCGGGTAATCGTGATCGGCGGCGGTGCGGTCGGCTGCAGCGCGCTTTACCACCTGACGCAACTCGGCATCACGGACGCCGTGCTGATCGAACGCGACGAATTGACCGCCGGATCGACCTGGCACGCGGCGGGCAACTGCCCGAACTTCTCCACCTCGTGGAACGTGATCAAGTTGCAACGTCACAGCACGAAGCTGTACGCCGAGCTGGCGCAGCGCGTCGGCTACGACATCAATTACCACATCACCGGCAGCGTGCGCCTCGCGCACACGCGCGATCGCGTTGACGAGTTCCGGCACGTCGTCTCGCAGGCACGCGCACAGGGCCTCGAACTCGAAATGCTGGGCCCGGCGGAAATCCGCGAGCGTCATCCATTCGTGACGACCGACGATATCCAGGCCGGGCTGTACGACCCCTGCGACGGCGACATCGACCCGGCGCAGCTCACGCAGGCGCTCGCCAAGGGTGCACGCGATGCGGGCGCGCAGATTTACCGGAACACGCGCGTGACGGCAATCGAGCGCGTAGCGTCAGGCGAATGGCGCGTGCACACGACGCGCGGCGTGATCCAGGCCGAGTCGGTCATCAACGCAGCGGGTTATCGCGGCGGCGAAGTCGCCGCCATGGTCGGCGAGTACCTGCCGATCGTCACGCTGTCGCACCAGTACCTCATCACCGAGGACATCGCGGCTTTGGTGGAACGCGGCGCAGCCCGCCTGCCGCTGTTGCGCGATCCCGATGTCAGCTACTACATGCGCCAGGAGCGGCACGGCCTGATACTCGGTCCGTATGAATGGCGGGCGCAGGCACACTGGCTCGACGCCATTCCGGATGAGTTCGCAAATCAGTTGTTCGACGACGACCTCGGCCGGCTCGAGAAATACATCGAGGCAGCCTGCGCGCGCGTGCCGATCCTGGGCACGGCCGGCGTCAAGAAAGTGATCAATGGCCCGATCCCCTACGCGCCCGATGGCAATCCGCTGATCGGACCCGCACCGGGGCTGCCTGGATTCTTTCACTGCTGCGCATTCACGTTCGGCATTGCCCAAGCCGGCGGTGCCGGCAAGATCATCGCCGAGTGGGTTGCAAATGGCCTGCCGGAGTGGGACGTGTGGCCGCTCGACTCGCGGCGTTATCTCGAATTCGCCAACCGCAAATACGTGCTCGCGAAGGCCATCGAAACCTACCAGCACGAATACGGCATCGGCTACCCGGTCGAAGAACGTCCCGCCGGCCGGCCCGCGAAGTGCTCACCGGTGTACCCGCGACTCGCTGCCAAGGGCGCGCGCTTCGGCGCACGCGGCGGCTGGGAGCGCGCGGTCTATTTTCCGCACGCGGACGATCCAGGAGATTTGCCCGAGGTCTCCTTCCGCAGGCCGGGCTGGCACACCGCAATTGCACGCGAATGTCAGGCCGTGCACGAGCGCGTCGCCGTGCTGGACCTGCCCGGTTTCACCAAGTTCGAAGTGACGGGGCGCGGCGCAGCTACATGGCTTGATCATATGGTTGCAGGCACGGTGCCGCGTGCCGGCCGCACGGCGCTCAATTATTTCTGTGCGCAGACTGGCGGCATCGTCACCGAGATGACGCTGACGAACCTGGGCGGCGATCGCTACTGGCTGATCAGCGCTGCAGCAGGAGAACGCCACGACGAACACTGGTTGCGCTCACACCTGCCGGCCGATGGTACGGTGCGCATCGAGAACCTGTCCGCACGTTACGGCTCGCTGATCGTGGCCGGCCCGAAATCGCGCGAATTGCTGGCGCGGCTGACCGCGGCCGACTTGTCGAATGAAGTATTTCCGTGGCTGACGGTGCAGACGATTTGCATCGGCTACACGCAGGCGATCGCGCTGCGGGTCAATTACGTCGGCGAGCTCGGCTGGGAACTGCACATTCCCACGGAGCATTTGTTATCGGTCTACGACTTGGTCTGGGAGGCCGGCCAGCCATATGGAATCGCCGATTACGGCCTGTACGCAATGGACAGCTTGCGTCTGGAGAAATGCTACCGGGCCTGGAAAGGCGACCTGACGACTGAATACACGCCGTTCATGGCCTCGCTCGATCGTTTCGTGAAGCTCGATAAGCCGGGCGGCTTCATCGGCCAGGAGGCACTCAGACGAGAAGCGGCGACTGGTCCGCGCGAACGGTTGGTACCGCTGCTCGTCGATGCGAGCGACGCCGACGCCGCAGCCGTCTCGATCGTGTTCGACGGCGACACACAGGTGGGACTCGTCACGTCGGGCGGATTCGGTTACCGACTACGGCAAAGCATCGCGCTCGCCTATGTACGCGCGGATCTCGCAGTCGCGGGGAAGGTGCTCGAAGTGGAGATCCTCGGCGAGCGGCGGCGAGCGGTGGTTGGTCGCGAGCCGCTGTTTGACCCGGAGAACGCGCGGCTGCGCGCCTGACGCGGATTTTTCCGTTTCACTTTTCTGCCCTACGGTGGCAAAGCATGTATCGAAGCCGATGCCGGCTGAAAAATAGCAGTGTCGACAATGTGATCTTGTCCGGCCCGTCAGATCATGTGGCAGGGCAATTGAATCAAATGCTTACGACACCGCATGATGATTAGTAGTCCAAAATGACGTAAAACTAGATGTCATTTATCACATCCAATAGTAGTTCTATGGGCAGCCCTGAGGCCCCATTGAGAATTCCTGTAACAACGCGAGGAATGAACCAATGGCGAAGCGGGATTTTTCATGGTACTCAGCGAAGCGCTTCGCTTCGATTCAAGCGAGCTTGGAATCTGAAGCGAAGCAGCTTCGCTGACCGCCCGTGACGAAACACACCCTCGGCCCCGCTACGCCATGATTCAACCTAGCCTCGCAGCTTTGTTCCACGAATCCACCTGGGTTCACGGGGCTGACGTAGAACTAGCCGGTGGAACGGTCGCGCGCTACGCGCTCGCCGTTCACCGCCCACGTTAGGCGTCACAACATCGCTCTCCGACGTCGATAAAGGAGATTTGCTCATGAAATCACTTGTCACAGCTGTCTTGGCATTTGCACTCACCTCTATTGTCATGGCTCAGGAACAGAGCACTGCAGGGACTCAAAGGAGCAACATCGAGCAGGTCATAAGGCAGCTAGATGGTGAGCGCATTCAAGCGCAGATCGGAGCCGACGCGGCGGCCCTCGATCGGATCTATGCAGATGATTTTATAGGCGTAGGTCCAAGCGGCACGGTGAGAACCAAGAAACAGGTGATTCTAGATTTCACGTCGGGTACTTTGAAATTTCAATCTATCACTACGGATGAGGTTCAGGTGCGCGTCTACGAAAACACTGCTGTGGAGACTGGCCTCTCAACAATGGATGGACAAGATAACGGCAAAGCTGTTCCCCGTAATACCCGATTTACTAGGGTATGGGTAAAGCAACAAGATTACTGGCGCTTGGTTGCCAATCATTACTCCGTACGGAGTGCGCCGAATTAGCGCCTAAGCTACATGCAGCCAAATGTGACGCCTAACAATGCGTTGGAGCGGGCCGTGAAAGGTTTGGCAGTGGGCGCCGCGGGCGCTCGGAAGATTTTAGCGCCCGCGGCGCCTGGTCGGGCTGTACCGCAGCCCGCTCAACGCGGGCTCTAAGGACTTCCCCGTCACGTCAACTGTTTTCTGCTGCACGCTGATCGGATCGAAGCAAGAAGGTCGGACCGCGAGTCTCTAATCGGCTTTGATGATGGGCGACGCTGCGCCCGAGCCCGGATGTAAGCCGCGCGCTCGCACCTCGATCGTTAGTCGGCCTCAAAGGCCCGTGCGTTGATCAGGTTCTGCGAGCGCCGGTCTGACCTGCCTTCCCATCGACGGTCAATGTGCCGGTGACGTTTCGGCTGTTTGAGACTGAACACTTCGGAACGAATTACGAGTTGAAGTAGTGAACCTAACTACGCGATGCAGCGGTCGTCGCGCGTCGTCACGCCGCTTGCAGGGACAGGCGCCGGCGCGGACAGGTTGCGATCAGCAAGCGGCGCGCCGCCGCTGATCGCGGACGTTAGGTGTCACTCGAGAGTGCGCGAAATTCGCCGTTTGCGTTGGATATTCGTTGGCACTTGCCACTAGAGGTTAATGTATATACAGTAACCTATGACAATCACCTACGATCCCGACAAGCGTGAACGCACCTTGCGGGATCGAGGCCTCGACTTTGAAGACACTCCCATGGTCTTTGCCGGACTGACAATTGAGGTTGAGGACACGCGCAAAGACTACGGTGAGAAACAGATCATCTGTTACGGCCAACTGGAGGGCCGCCTGGTGGTCGTTGGCTATACCCCGCGTGGTGCGGACCGCCACATTTTTAGCATGAGGAAGGCAAACCGCCGTGAGCAAATCTGCCTCGCGCCGTACTTTGGGCTCTAACCTCTCGCGCGTCGATGCTCACCGCATCAGGCGCTCGGAGTACAAGGAGCTGCCTGAGCTCACGGACGAAATGTTGTCCCGTGCGGTCGTCAACAAGGGCGGTCGCCCCCGCTCGCCCAATCCGCGCCAGCTCATCTCTCTCCGCCTGCCGCCTGAAGTGGTCAAGCGTTGGCGCGCCACCGGCCCGGGTTGGCAGACGCGCATGGCCGACCGACTCGCCAAGTCTCCGATCCCGCGCGGCAAGGAGTGAAACCTAACAATGCGATGCAGCGTTCGGCGCTTGTCGTCACGCCGCTTGCAGGACTTGCTGGAGCGGCGCACATTGTTGGCTCAGCAAGCGGACCCCCGGAGTTTCGGTCAGCAAGCGGCGCGCCGAGCGCGCGCCGCCGCTGATCGCGGACGTTAGGTGGCAGAAGGAGAGGCCTATGCGGCGAATTGTTCCATTGATCGTGCTTGGGGTCGTGTGTCACCCGTCGCATCCGCATCAGATCCCAGTGGCCTCCGGTATGTCATGCTCATTCAGGTGGCGCTGCTCGCATGGCCCTTGATCCTGCCGTTGTTTTACCTCGCGCCGCAGAAGAACAAGCCGTACTCCTACTTCCTTTTTGTCGTGCTCACCTTGGGCTCACTGGGCATAGTGGCGTTGCCTCAGTTGCTCTTCACAAACATTTCCGCCTGGTTCTCTGCGGAGGACTTTGCATATCGATGGTTCGCGCCGCTCAATATTGCCAAGCTTGCGATCGCTTTTATCTTTTGCCTGTGGTATTTGCCTCGTTTCAGGCGGCTCCTATAGGTGGCACCATTTTCTGCCACCTAACTATGCGATGCAGCGGGCGTTAAGCGGCGAGGGATAGTAGAACCGTGGCGTACCGAATCGTCGTCGTTAATGACCGCATGCAGTCAGGCTATAGCTATAGACCGACTTGTCCTATCGGCCAGAATTTCCACTCTGAATTTCAACCAGATCTAACGCCGAAAGAGATGCTGCGCCTCGGTGTTTTCGGCGGTAAATACATGACTGACTGTGTCGATGAATTTCCTGCAGATTGGTTCGAGAAAGCCAAGCTGTGCTCTTTACGGCACGATCCAGACCTAAATTGCTTCGGCGTGAACGCATCCCAGTCGCTGGCGGTGTGGCGGGCGAACGGCTGGATCCATAAACAGGACCCGCGCGGCTGGTTCCAGTGGTACTGCCGCTACTACATGGGACGCCGCACCGGGGACGACAAGCGCCAGATCCGGCGATGGCGGGCGATCGCGCGGCACGTAGCGCAGATCAGGAAC
>JANNTO010000007.1:0-7192 GCA_031403675.1 Gammaproteobacteria bacterium
GTCGCGAAATCAATGCTCACCGCGCCGACGAAACCCAGATTGCGCCGAACAGTCACGCGCGCCGCACCGGCGTTTTCATTGACGGTCACAGTCGTGCCGACGTAGCCGACCTGACCTGCACTTTGCGACAAGGCGCCCGCCTGGTCTCGCAGGATGAACAGTCCGTTGCTGATGTCGCTGACGACGACCGTGCCGGACGGGAAGAAAGGATACACACCCCAGGCGCCGTCGAATCCCGCGGTATTGGCGGACGGCGACAGAAACGTGTCGAAATGGCCAATCTCGCGCAGCTGCGAGGGAGTCGATGCATCGAATATCACCAGGCCGCGGCGATAGTGCGAAACGTAAAGCAGGTTGCCCTTGGTGTAACCATTGTGATCGGTGGTCGTATCCGGACCCTGATAGCTTGCGACGATGAATGGATTGCGCAGATCGTCGACGTTCATCGTATAGATCTGCGTGAACAAGCCGCGACCGATTTCTTCGAGTTCGTCGTGCACAAAGATGGATCGCTGGTCGGCACTCGGCCAGCCGGAATGCGTGTAGCTCGCATTGGAATACGTGGTCGACGACAGCTTTACCGGGGCCGCGAAGTCCGTGACGTCCCAGAGATCCACGGTGGTTTCGTTGAAATCGACATAGATCTCGCAGGGGTTATGGCCCAGTGCGCATTGCGTGGTGCGTTGATCGGTGATGCGTAGGCTCGTTGCGTCGTGCACGTACTGCGTGCCCGCCGGAGCCTGGCGAATGAATTGCGGCTGGGCGGGATTTGCCAGGCTGTACGCACGCCAGGAACCCTGGTTGACGTTGCTGCCAGCGAGGTAAAGAAATGCCTCGGCGCCGGTCAACGCCATATTGGTCGCGTAATCGATATTGGAGATGTAGGCCGTGTGTTGCCGGCCAGTGTCCATTAGTGTCGTTGCAAGCGTCGCGGTAGCAGGCAGTGCGCCGAGGTCGAGCACCTGCAGGCCGGAATTCGCGGCTTCGGTCGTGATGTAGGCATAGGCGTGGAACCGGTTCGCCGGCGCATCGAAGTGCTGGTAAACCTTGACCTCGCGCCAGGTCGAGCCATTACCCGGAATGAACGCGACCTGCCGCGGATTGACCGGGTCCGTGACCTCAACCACCGACGTGCCATTGCTGAGGCCAACGACCGCGTATTCGCGGTTGTCGTTGAGGTCAACGAGCCCCCAGACATTTGCGGCGGAAACGGGTTGACTGGTGAACTGAATGAGCGAGATCTGTGCCTTGAAGTCCACGTTCCGGCAAGGGAACTGGCCGGCGAATCCCTGGACGCAGTTCGCGGCCGCGAGCGCTGTCGCCTGCAGCGCGACGGCTGGACTGTCGTCCACGATGCCGAGCTGTGCGGAGGCGGCGTCGGCAGCCCATTTGAATCCGTACCGCATCATCACCTGGCGATAGCGCGGATCCACGCCAACCAGGATCGTCGGATAGGCGTCTGCGTCCTGAAGATCGAAGTTCCCGCCCGGCTCGTAGCCGCCCTGAGCATGCTTGACCCCAAACAGGAAGGACTCGGGGTCGACACCGCTCAGGTCATAGATACCGGCGGCGACCTTGACCGAATTGCCGGGCTCGGCAATAGAAAGCGCGAACTGGATGCTGCGGCAAGGCTCATGGTGCTCAAGACAATCCGAGACGTCGAACCCCTGCGGATCGACGTATCTGGCGCCGATCACGTCGTCGTGACTGGAAAGCGCCGGGCTGCTCGCAAGCATGAGCATCGCGGGCAGAATCAATCGGCCTATACCTGAGATCGTGTTCATTGGAATTGCCTCTGGCATTCAGGGTTTCACGCCTTCCACCAGGATGAAGCTCCCGATCGAGGCACTCTGACGTATGGCCCTGGCCGCGCGATAGCTTTCCGAGTCATACCAGGCCTTGGCCAGCTCGTAGGTGTCGAATTCGAGCACGACGACACGGTTGGCTGCCGTGTCACCTTCCAGTTTCTCGGCGCGGCCACCACGCGCAATGAAGCGGCCGCCGAAAGGTACGACGGTCGCGGGCGTCAGCTTGACGTATTCGGCATAGCGCGCCGGATCCCGGACTTCAACATTGGCAATGACGTAGGCACTCATGGCCGTTACCTCCTGTGGATCCCGCAATCGATCAGCGTGGACCGCGCAAAAACTTTGCCTCGTTGGCGAGCTGCCGGGCAGGGAAAGGCAACTTCATCGGCGCCGGTGCGTGAAGGCAGAACTCCGGTGTCGGTCCGAGCGTCATTCGCCTTCCCCACAGGCAGCACCCGGCATTGATCAACGGACTAATCGACTGCCCGAAGCTCTCATAGCTCATGCCGTCCGGTTTCGACAGCCAGTACGCCTGAGTCGATTCGATCATCTCGCCCGCTCGCAAGCCATACAGGCCGGCCGTGCCATTCGCGGCCATGGCGGCGATGCGATCATGTGGCAGTTGCCGCGCGCGCGTGACGGCGGCCGCGTTCAGTGCATCAAGCGCCGCGGAATCGTCCAGCAGGTGCCAATCCTCATAGCCCGGCAGTTGCGGCTCGAGCCAGGGAATCAGCGGAAGCGCATACACGCGCAGGCCCAGCAGACCCGGAACCGTTGACTGCCACAGCGCCTCATGAAATTTGTGGTGCGCAGTCTCGTAGTCCGGCGCCGTGACACCCGGCCGCGGGACATGCCAGAAGACGTAGGCCAGCAACTATATCGTGCCTTTCAGGCGCTTCTTTTCACGCTTCAACGCCCGTTTCTCATCCTTGGTGTGCAGCGGTTTCTTCTTGTCTTCCCGCTTCCGTTCCATGCCCTTGCTCATTTTGTCCTCCGATTGTCAGGGCGTCCTGAGTGACTGCCAGGAACGCAATTGCCAGATCCCGTCCTGCATACCGTACACGGCCAGATAGCGAATCTGAAGATCCAGCGGGGTCGCACCCGCGATGACCTGGAAGCGGCCACGACCGCGCACGGCTGCGCTGTTCCCGCCCAGCATTACCACACTTCTCTCAATCGGCGTAATCGTCACATAGCGCAGGCGGCTGCTCACGATCGAATCAATCAGTTGGTCACGCGATTCAACCTGTCCGCTGGAGTGCACGTATTCCAGATCCATCGCCAAGAAAAGCCTCATCGCGGCAGCGTCTCCGGCGAGCATAGCCGCAAAGCGCTGGTCCTCCGCGGCCAGGACCGCGGTGGTTGCATTCGCGGCTGTGTCGCTGCGCGCGTAGTTCACCGTGAATCCCTGGTCCGCGCCGTCACTGACGCGAACCGTCAGGCGGCCTTCCGGCTCCAGCCGGTATTCGAGGCGGCGCGGAAAATCGTGCGCTGCATTGTCGAATGCGAAGCGGCCGTCACTGCAGACGTTCAGCCGAAACGCGATCGGTAGCTCGTTGTCCGGCACCTTAGAGACGTAAAACACGCCGTCCGCCATCTGCACCAGGCGCAATTCCTCAGTCCCATTCACGGTGCCAGCAGCCTTCGCGCGCTCGATGCCGGTGCCTTCGAATGTTCGCGGTCCGACCTCGACCCATGATTCGGAGAATGTCGTCTTGCTGCCGTCGGCCGTCCAGTCGCCGAGCAGCCAGCGCAGGCTGTCGAGTGACTTGCACTCAGTGGCCTCAACCGGCCCGGCAGATACCGCGGCGAGTACGAGCAGAATGGAGATCAGCATTTGAGATCCATGCTAGCGCAAAAACCGCTTCATGCTCACAATGCCCGTCGCACGCGCGACATCATCCCGAACAGTTGCATCGGGTCAGATGGCGCACTGTCGCCACGATATTCCCGATACAGCGAATCCACGTTGACGGCGATGCGCTCCGCGTCCAGCCAGTGGCGGTATTCGCCAAGCGCTATGTCGAGCGCCGCCTGCTCGACTTCCATGCCGGCATCGAAACGCAGGCGCGCTTCTCGATCCACATAGCGCAGGTATTCCTGCACGCGCCGCACGCCTGCTGCGTCGGTCATCGGTCCATGACCGGGCACGATGTGGCGGGCGCCGAGCGCCACGATGCGATCGCAGGCAGCCAGCCAGTTACCGACCGGCCCGGCCCACATCACCGGCGTGCCCTCGATGAACAACAGGTCGCCGGTAAATACTGCCCGGTCGCCCGGCACCCAGACCAGCACATCGCCGGCCGTATGCGCCGGGCCAAGCCGGTGCAATTCCACGGGCTTGTCGCCGACCTTCAGGTCGAGCCGGCACTCGAATGTCTGTGTCGGGGCGCGTCCGCGCGCCTTGCTGAAATCGAATGGCGCGAAGACCTCGGCGAAGAACCGGCCGGCCTCGCCCAGCGTCCCGGCCGCGCCGGCCGACTTGAGTTGTGCCAGCGCTGCAGGCGGCAATTCCGCCATCTCGCGGGCCGCGGCGACCGATGCGATCACCTCGGCATTCGCGACCAGCGCATTGCCGTGCGTGTGGTCGCCATTGGCATGGGTATTAACCAGATAGCGGATGTCATCGGGTGCGATGCCGGTCGCACTGCGGATCGCCGCGAGCATGATCGCCGTCAACGGTTCGTCGAACAGCGTATCCACGAGCAGGGACTGGTCTTGGTCCCGGATGAAGCCCGCATTCGACCAGCCCCAACTCCCATCGGGCTGCATCCAGGCATGCAGGCCGTCGCCCAGGTCTTCAAGGCCGCAGCGATAGGGACGCGCGTTCAAGACGCCTTGACCGGTGCGTTTCGAACGACGCGGTTTGCGAGTACCCCGATCGGCGGAATCTCGATTTCGACCTGATCGCCGTCCTCGAGAAAACGCAGGTGCTCCAGCCCGCAGCCGTCGCCGACCGTGCCGCTGCCCAGGATCTCGCCGGGGTGCAGGGTCTCGCCCTGGCTGACATAGGCGATTGCATCCTCGAACTTCCAGTGCATGTCGCGCGAATTGCCACGCGAGCGCTCCTCGCCATTCACCCGCACGATCATCGGCAGGCCATAAGGATCCGGAATCTCGTCGGCGGTCACGATGCAGGGTCCGAAAGCATTCGCGCCATCGAAATCCTTGCCCTTGGCGGGGCCAAGCCCGCCCGCCATCTCGGCACCCTGCGTATCGCGGGCGCTGAAGTCATTGTAGATCGTGTAGCCGAACACGTGATCCATTGCACGCTCGCGGGAAATGTCTGCGCCGCCCACGCCGATGACACAGGCGAACTCGCATTCGTAGTCCATCAGCCGGCTGTACGCGGGCCAGCGAATCGTGTCGCCCGGCCCGCTGACCGAGAAGCGATTGGCCTTGTAATACAGCGGACGTTCGTACCAGACCGGCGGCGGCCGATACGCCGCGGCCTGCGCCAGCAGCGCCGCTTTCTCCCCGGCAGTGGCCGCGCGCGTGGCACGTATCCGGAACGCGGCGCCGAATGCCTGAATCACGTGCTTCTCGAAGCACATGAAATCGCGGATCTGCGGCGGGCGAGAAAGCGGAGCAAGCAGCGCGCATTTCGCGCTGACATGAATGGCCCTTGCAGCAGGGTGCCGCACGAATTCCTGCGCACTTTTCCATGCCGTCGGTCCGGCCTCGATCAGCGCGAGCATCGAAGCGAACTCCACCGCTCCAGCCGCCGCAACCTGGAAATCGAAGACCCCACCGCCTGGCAGTTGCGCGCCGAGCCGGGGGTGGCCGTCCACAAGCTTGAATGTCACCAGGCGCATCGACCGGATCCCCCTGCGTGCGCTCGCAAAGAAAAAGGCCCCGGCCCGCTGAACGGACCGGGGCCTGATGCTTGAACCTCAGAAGCGCAACGTGCCCTGCAGCGCAACCGAACTGCCTGGCTCGACGAAGCGCCAGGCGCTGAATGCACCAAAGGTGCTGAAGGCCAGCGGTGTGTCGTTGCCATATGGCAGGACCTGCTCGTTGAACAGGTTCTTGCCCACCAGCGAGACGTCCCAGGAACCGTCCTGGTCACCGACGCCGATGCGCCCGTTGACCTTGTAATAGGACTCCTGGATCTGCCTGGCATCAAGGGTCGGCGCGACGAAGTACTCATCTGAGTGATAGGCGTCGAGACCGATATGCAAGGCCAGGCTTGAGAAGATCGGCCGCGTGTAACTGCCGCCCACCGTAATGACCCAGGGCGCCACGAACTCGTTGGTCTTGCCGTTGTAGCTGCAGTTCAGGCCGTCCCCGGCGTCGGATGGCTGGCCGGCTGCGCACTGACCGATGTAATCCGTGAATTCGAAATCCGTGTACGCCATGCTGCTGAATAATTGCAGGTGTTCTGACGCCTGCCAGCGCATGTCGATCTCAAGGCCCTTGATCTCGGATTTGCCGGCATTGCGGACATTGAATCCAAGCCTGCCGTCGAAGGTACTCACCTGGAGGTCTTCGAAGTCCGTCATGTAGAGCGCCGCATTCATTTCGAACGAACCCCCAACCCGCAGTTTCGCTCCCAATTCGATGTTGGTGGCGTTCTCCTCCTCAAACTCGAAGGTGCCGATGCCGGCGGTCGGCGTGCAGCCCGGCGGCGTGTTTGGCGCAGTACAAACCGGCGTCGGCGGCACCGGAGAATTGTTGGAACGCGCGTCGAATCCGCCCGCCTTGGCGCCCTTGCTCCAACTTGCATACATCATCGTGCTGTCATTGGGCGACCATTCGACCGTGACCGACGGCAGGGTCTGATCCTCCTCGCGGCTGCCGGACAGGCTGTGTGCGCGCACGTTAAATGCCGCGCGATACACTGCCGGCGCCAGTGCGGCTTGCGCCCCCGCCAGCGCATTCCCGTTGATGTCAGTAAATGCCAGCGAACGCGCCGCGTCCTTTTCGTCCTTCGTGTAGCGCAAACCGATCGTCGAGCGGAATTGCTCCGACATGTTCCAGGTCACCTGGGCGAATCCCGAATAGCTGGTCGAGTCCTGCGTGAACAGGCGCGGGGTGCCGGTATTCGCGATCATGGTGCCGGCGATTCCCTGCAACGGGCTGCCGATGAATGCCGGATTCGCATTCAGTATCGGAATCAGCACGCTGGTGCCATTCACCTGGATCGTGTCGCCGAACGTCAGGTCCGAGGTTTCGTAGTAGGCGCCGAGCAGGTACTCGAACTTGCCGCCGGTCGGCGAAGTCAGCCGGATCTCCTGGCTGGTCTGGTCGAATTCCTCGCCCATCGCCACGTTGAACACATTGCCGCCGGTAAAGTCGCAATCGCACAGCTCGTTGAAGTCGTACTTCGAGTAGCCGGTGATGAATGTCAGCGTGTTCTCGCTGAGCTGCCAGTCCACCTGCAG
>JANNTO010000008.1:0-8416 GCA_031403675.1 Gammaproteobacteria bacterium
CACGATCACCCAGCACGTGCAACCGGGCACCGCGCCGCCGGGCGCACCGGGCGTGCTCAACATCTCCGCGTTCGGCGAGAGCACGACCGGTGAACTGTTCGTCGTTGACTATGTCCGCGGCCAGATCTACCGGCTCATATTCACGCCGGGTGGTGGCGGGGGCGACAATGTGCCACAGCAGCTCTCCCAGACCGGCTGCGTCAACACCACGTCTGCAGGCGCGCCGCCGCTCCTGTCGCTGATCCCGTACCGGCCGAATGCCGCGTTCTGGTCGGATGGCGCTTCGAAGGAGCGCTGGATGGGCCTGCCGAACGGGCAGAACATCGCGGTGCAGGGCAGCGGTGACTGGGAGCCGCCGAACGGCACGGTGTTGGTGAAGCATTTCAGGGTCGGCAACCAGTTGGTCGAAACGCGCCTCTTCATGCGCCATCCGGACGGAGTCTGGGCCGGCTACACCTACCAGTGGAATGGGACGCAGACCGAGGCCATGAGAGTCACCGGCGGTGGGACCACCAATGTCGGCGGCCAGACCTGGATTTTCCCGAGCGAAGCACAGTGCATGCAGTGCCATACGCAAGCGGCGGGTTTCAGTCTCGGGCTCGAAACGGCACAGCAGAACGGCAATCACCTCTATCCGCAGACCGGACGCACGGCAAACCAGATCACGACGCTCAATGCCGTCAGCGTGCTGACGCCGCCAATTGCCGCGAACCTGCCGGCCTACTCGGATCCATCGGATGCCGGGCAAAGCCCCACTGCGCGCGCGCGCAGCTACCTGCATACGAATTGCGCCAACTGCCACCGGCCGGGCGGCCTGACTGGTGTCAACCTCGACCTGCGTCACGACACGGCGTTGCCGCAGACCGGCGCCTGCGACGTTGCGCCGTCCCGTGGCGACCTCGGCATTGTGAATGCCCGCATCATCGCGCCGGGAGACGACGCGCGTTCGGTGCTGCTCGCGCGCATGAATCGGCGCAATGACCCGAACATGATGCCGCCGATCACCAGCAACCTGATCGACGCGGCCGGTGTGCAGTTGATCGGCGCCTGGATCGATTCGCTCACCGCGGCGAACTGCCAATAGAACTTCGCGCGGCAGAACCAATCGTCAGTTCGTCATTCCGGCGCCGCGACCGGGCGTCCACGGCACACCCGCTGCATCGAGCTTGCGCTGCAACGCAGCGAATTCGACTTCGATGAGCGTGTCGAGCTCAGGACCTATTTCACCGAAATCAGCCTCGGCGATGGCGAGGCTGCGCCGCTGCGTCTGCGTCGGACCGTAGAGCGACGTGTATTCGCCGGAACTGGCGACATTCACTCGTTGCTGCACCGGCACGGGGCCGCTGTCATTCATTTCGTCACGCATCTTGTTCTCGACCAGCCGGTCCTTCAGCCGCTGCGCGCGCTGGCCCATCGTATGGGCCTCACGGTAGAGCTCGCCATAAGACGTTGAGCGAGACAACGTCGTCTTGATGGCCTTGATGGCCGCATCCAGCTCGGCGAGGGCGGCGAGGGAACTCCCGACGGCGCGATCCAGCTCGTCAGCGCGACGCGAGAATGCGACACGGTCGGTCTGGGGTGCGCCGGCGAGTGTCGGTTCGCGAATCGACACGACTTCAAAGGACTGGGTCTGGCCGAGTTCCTCGACCTGGCCGTCAATGCGGCGCGCGAGGCTGACGCTGTAGCGGCCCGGCTCGACCAGCACGCCGGCTGCCGGCGTGTCGAAGGACGGCAGCTTCGGTTCCGGCACCCACGGCTCGAGCTGCGGGTAGCGCAGATCCCAGGCCACGCGGTGGAAGCCGGCCTCGACCTTGCCTTCCAGATTGCGCACGATGTTGCCGTCGGCATCTCGCACGATCAGCAGCATGGACGGCGCATCTTCGAGTGCTTCCGCGGTCAGTGCGTCCCAGCCGGGCATGGGCATGTCCTTGCCGGCTTTCTCCAGCGGCTTTTCCAGTTCCCGGCGCTGATCCTTCCTGCTACGTATGCTCTTCGGCAGGTAGTAGGTGAACACGGCGCCGTGCGGTGGATTCGGGGTCTGGAAGAAAGCGTCGCCCTGGCTGCCGCGGCAATCCGGCGTGGCGCAACCGAGCGGACGGCGCGGCATGTACCAACTCGTGGTGCGCACCGGAAACAATAGCGTGTCATTCGCCAGCATAGCGCCGCTCACCTGGCGTAACGGCGTGTAGTCATCGAGCACATAGAAGCCGCGGCCGAACGTCGCCCCGACCAGGTCGTTCTCGCGCCGCTGAATTGCCAGGTCACGGAATGCGATGGTCGGCACGTTCCCGGACAACTTGATCCACTTGCCACCGCCCTCGACGCTGAAGAACACGCCAAATTCGGTGCCGGCGAACAGCAAGCCCGGTTTGACGTGATCCTGTACCAGACGCCAGACGATGTGCCGGTCAGGCAGGTCGCCCCGGATGCTGCGCCAGCTGCGGCCGCGATCAGGACTCTGGTAGATATACGGCGCGAAATCACCGTCCTTGTGGTGATCGACAACGACGTAGACCGTGTCCGGGTCGTGCAGGTCGGCTTTGATGTCGTTGACGAAGAAGAGATCCGCAACGCCCGGCAGCCGGTCGATCCTGCGCCAGTTCTGGCCGCCGTCCTCGCTGACCTGGATCAGGCCGTCGTCGGTGCCGGCGTAGAGCAGTCCTGCGACCAGCGGTGATTCAGCGAGCGAGGTAATCGAGCCGTAAACGGACATTGCATAC
Organism: Gammaproteobacteria bacterium; assembly: GCA_031403675.1. Classification (GTDB taxonomy): domain Bacteria; phylum Pseudomonadota; class Gammaproteobacteria; order Steroidobacterales; family Steroidobacteraceae; genus SCUD01. The sequence goes on from JANNTO010000008.1 coordinate 2,721, forward strand.
AAGTCCCACGGCGCATCGAAGCTCCAGGCCCGGCCCATCAGCGGCTGCCTGAGACGGTCCAAGCCGCGCGACAGGTCGCCGCTGACGCTGCGCCACGAGTCGCCACGATCGTCACTGCGCCAGAGGCGCTGGCTCGCGAAGTACAATCTTGCAGGATCGTGCGGGCTGATCAGGATCGGCGCGTCCCAGTTAAAACGCTCCGCTGGCTCGCCCCGTTCCGGTTGCGGCTGGATGTTAAGCGATTCGCCGGTGCGCCGATCGTATCGGGTCAGATTTCCCTGCTGCGCTTCCGCATACACGATGTCGGGATTGCTCGGGTCAGCCGCCGGTTGGTGGCCGTCGCCGCCCCGGATGACGGACCAGTCAGAGTTGCTGATGCCGTTGGCGTTTGCAGTGCGCGATGGCCCACCCTGGGTGTTGTTGTCCTGTGTGCCACCGTAGATGTTGTAAAACGGCACATCGTAGTCGACCGCTACCTTGTAGAACTGCGTGACCGGCAGATTGGCAACGAAGCGCCACTTCACGCCTTCATCGAAGCTTTCGTACAAGCCGCCATCGTTGCCGACGATCAGGTACTTCGGATCGTCGGGATCGAAGGCGATTGCATGATGATCGACGTGCTTGGCGTCAACCTCCGCCTTGACAAAGGTCTTGCCGCCATCGCTTGTCACGTGCATGTGCACGTCCATCTGGTACAGCCGGTCGAACGCGTGCGGGCTCGCGAAAATCTCCTGGTAGTAATGCGGTCCCGTGCCGCTGGATAGATACTCGTTCTGCTTCTTCCAGTTCTCGCCGCCGTCGGTCGAGCGCCAGAATCCGCCAGTGCGCTGCGCCAGTTCGATGGTCGCGTAGAGGACGTCCGGTTGCTGCGGTGAAATGGCCAGGCCGATCTTGCCCATGACTTCTTCCGGCAGGCCCTCGGTCAATTTGCGCCAGGTCGCACCGGCGTCGGTTGACTTGTGGATGCCGGATTCCGGGCCCCCGTTCATCAGCGCCGGGACGTTGCGCAAGCGCTGCCAGGTGCTGGCGTAGAGCACGTCGGGATTGCGCGGATCGAGGTGCACCTCGTTGACTCCTGTGTAATTCCCGCCGCCGAGTATCCTCGCCCAGGTCTCGCCTCCATCCGTGCTCTTGTACAGCCCGCGATCGCCACCCGCCGACCAGAGCGGACCTTGTGCCGCGACGTAGACGATCTTCGAATCGCGCGGATCGATGCGGATCATGCCGATGTGCTCGGATTTCTCGAGCCCCATCCGCTTCCACGACTTGCCGCCATCCAGACTGCGATAGACACCATCGCCATAGCCCACGTGGCGGCCGCTGACGTTTTCGCCGGTGCCAACCCAGACCGTGTCTGGATCGTTCGGGTCGAGCGTGATGCAGCCGATCGAATACGAGCCTTCCGAATCGAAGATCGGTTCCCAGGTCGTGCCGGCGTTGATGGTCTTCCAGACACCGCCGCTGCCGACGGCGACATAACGAATGCTGCGGTTGGTCGGATGCAGGACGATGTCGGAAATGCGCCCGGACATCAGCGCCGGGCCGAGGCTCCTGAGCTCCAGGCCCTTGAACGTCGCTTCATTCAGCCCCGGTTCGGCCTTCTCGGCATCGTCTCCTGCGGCGAATGACGGTCCGGTGACGATCAGAAAAAGAGGCCAGATTCTGCTCGGCAGACGCATGCTTGTTCCCCTTCAACGACGCCGGTCATCCTGCCACAAGCGATCGCCGATGTTCACCGGCAATGCCGACCGCGCCCTCACTCCCGCGCGAGCGGCAACGCAGTCGACTCCTTGATGACGGTGACGACGATCGAGGAATTCACCGACTGCACATTCGGAATCTTCGACAAGTGATCGAGGAAGAAGGCCTCGTACTCCTTCATGTCGTGCGTGACGATCCGCAGGCAAAAGTCCCATTCGCCGGTCAGCGTGCAGCAGTCGAGCACCTCGGGGCGGTCACGGATCGCTCGTTCAAACTGCGCGAGCGCATCGCGGCCCTGCGTGGACAGTCGCACATTGACATAGACCATGACGTCGAGTCCGAGCGCCTCGCGATCGAGCAGCGCGACGCGTTTCCTGATGACTCCGTCCTGTTCGAGCTGCTGGATGCGGCGCCAGCAGGTGGTCGTCGAAAGCCCCACCTTGCCCGCGACGTCGGCCGCGGACAGGGCGCCGTTGCGCTGCAATTCGTCCAGGATGCGGCGGTCGATCGCGTCGATCGGACTGTGTACAGTTTTTTTCATATTTCAGCCAGAAAGTGACTGATTATTTCACTTTTTTGCAGGACAGCACAAGGAATTGCTGTTTTCTGGATCCGGGCGCGTAGGATACGCGGCTGATTCCCAGTCGCCTGCGCGCCGTGAGGACCCCATGGTCAGTCAGTCCCGCCTGCATGTGCCCCAGACTCCCGCGCGCCCGGGTGAGGCGCCTGATTTCAGCTATCTGAAGCTTTCCCCGGCTGGCACCGTGGCGCGCCCGGATGTCGCTGCGCCAGCGAGCGAAGTGCGCGCTCTTGCCGATAGTCTGGTGCGCGTACTTGATGACGAACACCGCGCGGTCGGACCCTGGCACCCGCATCTCGATCCGCAGGAACTGCAGATTGGGCTGCGCCACATGCTGCTGACCCGTGTATTCGACGATCGCATGCAGCGCATCCAGCGCTCGGGAAAAATTTCCTTCTACATGCGCTCGCTGGGCGAAGAGGCGGTATCGGTCGCTATGGCGATGGCGCTGCGGCCCTCCGACATGCTGTTCCCCTCGTACCGCAACCAGGGTATCTTTGTCGCGCGCGGCCGGCCGATCCTCGACCTGATGTGCCAGCTGCTGTCCAACACGCGCGACATGTGCAGGGGCAGGCAGCTCCCGGTCATGTATCACTGGCGCGACGGCAATATCTTTTCCATCTCGGGCAATCTCGCGACGCAGTTCCCGCAGGCGGTCGGCTGGGCGATGGCGGCGGCGATCAAGGGCCAGGATGCGATCGCGGTCAGCTGGCTCGGCGAAGGCTCGAGTGCCGAGGCCGATTTCCATTACGCACTCCTGTTCGCATCGATCTACCGGGCGCCGGTGATCCTGAATGTGGTCAATAACCAGTGGGCGATTTCGACGTTCCAGGGGCACGCGCGCGACGAACGGCAAACATTTGCCGCGCGCGGTCCCGGATACGGGATCGCCGGCCTGCGCGTGGATGGCAATGATTTCCTGGCGGTACACGCCGTCACGCAGTGGGCGGCCGAGCGGGCACGCACCGGCGCCGGCCCGACACTGATCGAGCATGTCACGTATCGTGCCGCGGCCCACTCGACCAGCGATGACCCGGCCCGTTATCGGCCCAAGGACGATTACGAGCGTTTTCCGCTTGGCGATCCGGTCGAGCGCCTGAAACAGCACCTGATCAAACTTGGAGAATGGTCCGAAGAGCGACACGCGGCGCTGGTCGCCGAACTCGAAGAGCACATCGTCCGCTCGTGGAAAGAGGCGGTCAGCTACGGCACGCTCAGCCAGCCGCCACGACTCGATCCACAGTTGATGTTCGAAGACGTATTCAAGGAGATGCCGCCGCACCTGCGTCGGCAGGAAGCCGAATTGCGCGCCGAGCTGGCGGGGGACTGAGGCGATGCCGCAGATGACCATGATCCATGCGCTGAACTCGGCGATGGACATCATGATGGGCCGGGATCCCACGGTCGTCGTTCTCGGCGAGGACGTAGGCTATTTCGGCGGCGTGTTCCGCGTCACTGAGGGGCTGCAGCGCAAGTACGGCGAACACCGTGTTCTCGATACGCCGATCGCCGAGGGTGGCATCCTGGCCGCGGCCATCGGCATGGCCGTCAACGGGTTGCGGCCGGTGGCTGAAATCCAGTTCGCCGATTACATCTATCCGGCCTACGACCAGATCGTCAGCGAACTGGCCCGCATCCGTTATCGCAGCGCCGGCGAGTATTACGCGCCGGTGACCGTGCGCACGCCCTGCGGCGGTGGAATCCGCGGTGGCCAGACGCATTCGCAGAGCCCGGAAGCGCTGTTTGCGCACGTGTCCGGTCTCAAGGTCGTGATGCCGTCGAATCCATACGACGCCAAAGGCCTGCTGATCGCTGCGATCGAAGACGATGACCCGGTAATCTTTTTCGAGCCCAAGCGTATCTACAACGGTCCTTTCGACGGCGATCCGCACAAGCCGGCCGTGCCGTGGAGCACGCATCCGAAAGGCGAGGTGCCGGAAGGCCATTACACGGTGCCGATCGGCACGGCAGAAATTACCCGCGCCGGCAATGACCTGACCATCGTCACCTATGGCACCATGGTGCATGTCAGCGAGGCTGCGGCCCGTGGCCTCGGGCTCGACGCGGAGATCATCGACGTGCGAACGATGGCGCCGCTGGACACCGACACGATCTGCAACTCGGTCGCGCGAACCGGGCGCTGTGTCGTGGTACACGAGGCCACGCGATTCGCGGGCCTTGGCGCCGAGCTCTCCGCGACCATTCAGGAACAGTGCTTCTGGAATCTGCGGGCCCCGATCCTGCGTGTGGCCGGCTTTGACACCCCCTATCCGCATGCATTCGAATGGGAATATTTCCCGGGCCAGGCGCGCGTCGCCAAGGCACTCAAGGCCGTGATGGAGGCCGCATGAGCCGCTTCGTCTTCAAGATGCCGGATCTCGGCGAGGGTACGGTTTCGGCCGAGGTCATCGAGTGGAAGGTCAAGGTCGGCGACGCGGTCAAGGAAGACCAGATCATCGCCGAGGTAATGACCGACAAGGCGGCAGTCGAGATTCCGGCGCCGGTCAGCGGCCGTGTGGTATCGATTACCGGGCAGCCCGGCGACATGATCGCCGTCGGCGCCGAGTTGATCGCGTTCGATACGTCGGGAGCGGCGCCCGCCGATTCATACGCTGCTGCGGTGAAAACTGCTGGACCCGCAGCGAGCGCTGCGACAGTGCCGGCGGCCGTGGCGACCGTTTCCGCCGGCAATGCGCGCGTGATGGCATCCCCGGCAACCCGCCGCAAGGCCCACGGCGCAGGCGTCGATCTCGCAACGGTCAGTGGCACAGGTCCTGGCGGCCGGATTTCCGCCCTGGACATCGAATCGGTCATCGCGGGCCAGACGGGCACTGCCCTGAAGCCTGCCGCCCGCACCACCCGCAGCGGCACCGAGGAGATCAAGATCATCGGTGTCCGGCGCGTGATCGCGGAGCGCATGAGCGCTGCCAAACGCAACATCCCGCACTTCGCCTATGTCGAGGAAGTGGATGTCACGGAACTCGAGGCGCTGCGCCAGTACCTGAATGCACGCCAGCCGAAAGGCGTGCCGTCGCTGACTTACCTGCCGTTCCTGGTCGCGGCGCTCGCCCGCGTACTCGAGGGCTTTCCGCAGTGCAATGCCATGTATGACTCCGAGCGCAACCTGATCGTGCGGCATCGCGCCGTCCACGTCGGGATCGCGACCCAGACCGCCGATGGACTCAAGGTGCCGGTGGTGCGCAATGCCGAGGCGCGCTCCCTGGCCGACCTTGCGGCGGAGATTCGCCGTGTTTCGGAGGCCGCGCGCAGCAACAAGGCGACGCGCGAGGAGCTGACGCGTTCCACGATCACTGTGACCAGCCTCGGCAGGCTCGGCGGTATTGCCTCGACGCCCGTCATCAACGCACCGGAAGTCGCGATCGTCGGCGTCAACAAGGCAGTCGAGCGGCCAGTC
>JANNTO010000009.1:0-5053 GCA_031403675.1 Gammaproteobacteria bacterium
GCGGCACCGCTCACTTCCCACTGCCAGTCGCCAGTGCCAGTCGGGGCGAGCTTGCGCAGCGCCGGTCCCGAAATGAAGAGGCTCGGGCCGTCGATCAGTTTCTCGCGCACCCGGCCCCGCACGCGAATCGCCGCCTCGAGCGGCGAGGCGACGTCGCGCGCGCTCGTGACGCCCGCCTGCAGGAGCTGTCGCGCCGCGATGGGCATCACGACGCGTTCCGCGAGCGGGCCGTAGGTCTGGTTCCAGCGCGCCGTGTCTCCGTGCCCAAGGCGCATCAGCTCGACCTGCATGTCCCAGAGGCCCGGCAGCACGGTCATGCCCTCGGTCGAGATGACCTCGGCGCCCTCCGGAATTGCGACCTGGCCGGCGCCACCGACCGCGAGTATGCGATCGTTCTCGATGATGATGATGCCGTTCGCAATCGGTGCATTGCCATAGCCATCGACGATCGTGCCGCCGGCGAGCACGAGTGCAGCCGCCTGTGCCGCCTGGCTGACCAACATGGCCAGCAGAAATGCGAGCCAGCGACTCATGGGTTTGCGTCGCCGATCGCGCCGTCGCGCAGCTTTATCTGCAGTTGTGCGAATGTCAGCGCCCAGCCGGTACGCAGCTGCACCAGGGTCCGCGCCCATTCCTCACCGGCCGGCACGCCGGAGCCCATCACGCGCAGCATTCTCTGTCCCCTGCGATCATCAATGATGAAGTCCTCGATCAACGCGCTGTCGGACAGCGGCGGCCATTCGGGGTTCGGCCCGAACAGCAGCTTGAGCCGCGCACCCGGTTCGAAAAGTTCGATATGGGCGTCGCGGCGGCCAAACAGTCGCGACACGATCATGTAGCGCCCGCCGACCCGCGGCTCCATGACCGCCTCGGTCGCGCACCAGAGCAGTAATGCCGCAGGCTCCGTCAATGCGCGCCAGATTGCGCTGGCGCTCGCGCTGCTCTCGAAGCCCTGCATGTATCCGCGGCCCTGTCGCCTCATGTGGTTGTGGGGGGCGCCGCCAGCCGCAATTCGCGATCGCGTCGCCTGCGCAGGTCCGCAGCCGCCAAGATGTCATCGTGTTGGGCACCATCCCGTGGATAGCTCGCGGCGCCGACGCTGACAGTCATGCGCTGCAGGCGCTCACCGACCGGAAACAGGCTGCGATAGACATTGTTGCGGATGCGCTGGGCAACCGTTTCCGCCACTTCTGCCGACGCTTCCGGCAGGAACACCACGAATTCGTCGCCACCGTAGCGTGCCGCCATATCGGTGGTGCGGATTGCACGTTGAATCGCGCTGGCAACGGCGGTGATCGCGCGATTCCCTGCCTGGTGGCCATGCGCATCATTCAGCTGCTTCAGGTCATCCATGTCCACCAGCAGGATTCCATAGCCGCCACGGGAACCGCGCGCGCGCAACCCATGTTCGCGCACCAGGATCGACTTGAATGTGCGCAGGTTCAACATGCCGGTCAGGCCATCGCGCTCAGCCATTTCCTCGATGCGCCGACGCGCGGTCATGATCGTCCCGGCAAGTGCCTGGGTCAGGTAGGCGACCAGCGCGTACGGCCCCAGTTCACCGAACAACCGTGCGAACAACTCTGCGGTGCCCGGCAGCGGCCCTTCACCGACGATCACCGACAGCCACGCGAGCGCAACACCGGCGAATATCACCAGCGCTCCACGCCGGCCAAGCGTCATCGCGACCAGCACGATCGGCAGCAGGTACAGGTTCACCATCGGACTCGCCGAGCCGCCGGTCAGGATCGCGACGATCGTAATGAACGCCACCATCGCGGCGGCGCCAAGCGCGATGCGCGCACCGGTGTCCCGCACCGGAAAACCGCGCCAGCGGAATGCGAGAACGAACAACGTGTATGCGGCCAGCACCGCATACAGGAGTCGCGGCGCTGCCGGTGCTGCGCGCAGCACCAACGTGTGTAGCGCGACGACCAGCAGCACGAGCCAGTCCACGCGCGTCAGGCTCCGCACGATGCTTGCGTGCTCGTCGCGCACTACGACTTCGCGCCGTGTGCCGGGCAGCGGCTCGGTGGCGGCCGGTTTTTCCGGGATCGCGGTCACGGTCGGCCAGGCTGGCTGCGTTCTAGGTCGGACTCGACTTTCTGGCGCGTCGCCACGCCTGCGAGTTCTGCAACCAACGTCAGTGCGAAATCGAGTGCCGTGCCCGGACCACGGGACGTGATAACGCCGCGGTCCACTACGACCGCTGCCTCGACGACGGTCGTGTGTTTTGCGTCCTTCAGAAAGCCCGGGTAGCAGGTTGCGCGGCGCCCGTCGAGCACCCCCGCCGTCGCGAGCACCATCGGCGCCGCACAGATCGCGGCGACCGGCCGACCCTGCTCGTGCAATCGGCGGATGATGGCCACGATGCGCGGGTCCTTCTGCAGATGCTCGGCGCCCGGCATGCCGCCTGGCAGCGCGATCATGTCGAATTCCTGTTCCGCGAGTGCGGCGAGCGGCGTGTCGGCGGCAAGCCGGATGCCATGCGCACCGGTCACCACGCTGCCGGCAAGGGATGCAATGACGACCTCAATGCCGGCACGCCGCAATACGTCGATGATCGTAACCGCCTCGAGCTCCTCGAAACCCTCGGCGAGCGGCACGAGAACCCGTTGCATGCCGTGCTAGCGACGATCCGGCGCGGCTTGCGCCGCGACCACGGCGGCGCTGCCATTCTTCAGCCAGGCCACGGCGGCGCGGACCTCGGCGTCGCGTTCGAGCAGCGTCCCCTCACCCCCGATCGCAACCGTCTGTTGGGTCGGCAGCACCAGATCCGGCTGCAGACCGCGCTCATGGATCGAGACGCCGGAAGGCGTGAAATAACGCGAGGTCGTGAGCTTCAGGGCCTGGCCGTCGGCAAGCGGCATCACGGTCTGCACCGAGCCCTTGCCGAAAGTTTTCTGCCCCAATAATTTGGCGCGATTGTTGTCGCGCAGGGCGCCGGCGACGATTTCCGCTGCCGAAGCGGAACCTTCGTTGACCAGCACCACGATCGGTGCGCCCTGCGTCAGATCGCCGGCTACGGCTTCCATGCGAAAACGCGATTCCTTCGAGCGACCCTCGGCCGAGACGATCAGCCCGCCTTCGAGAAATGCGTCGGAGACCTCGACTGCCGCATCCAGCACACCGCCCGGATTGTTGCGCAGATCCAGCACCAGGCCGCGTAACCGGCCGCCCGCCAGCTGCCGCAATTTGCGCAGCGCCCCGCCGCTGTCCGCGCCGGTCGTGGCGCTGAACTGCGAGATGCGCAGGTAGCCGTAACCCGGCTCCAGCATCTCGAATCGCACCGAATGCACCGAGACCATCGCGCGTTCGACCGCGAATGCGAGCGGCGCGGTCGCTGCTTTGCGGCCGATCGACAGATTCACGATGGTGCCGGGCGCGCCGCGGATGCTCGCGATCGCTGCCGCGAGCCCTTCGTTCCGCACTGCGTGGCCATCGATTTCGAGGATCGAATCGCCGGCGCGAATGCCGGCGCGCGCGGCGGGCGAGCCATCGAGCGGCGCGATGACGACGATCGCGCCGGACTCCTGCGTCACCTCGACACCAATGCCGGAGTAATTGCCCTCGGTGGCGATGCGCAGGTCCTCAAACTCGTCCGCATCCATGAAGGCCGAATGCGGATCGAGCTCGCTGACCATGCCGCGGATTGCGCCGGACATCAGCTCGTGCTCATCGGTCGGCTCGACATAGTCGTCGCGGATGCGGTCGATCACCTCGGCCAGCAGGTGTTGGTCGCTGGCCGATAGTTCCGCGCTGCGACGCTCCCGGCTCGTGAACCACAGGGTCGCGGCCGCAAGCGTGACTCCAAGCAGGCAGCCCAGCAAGACCGCCAGCAGCGTGCGTTTCGGGTGGTTCATCTGATCATGGTACCCGTGCCCGCGGGCATGCGGCAGCTCCCCGCCAACTCACGCGCCCGGAGGCTCCTGCGAGGCCATTGCCTCGTACAGGGCAAGTTCCCCGAGCACCTCGTCGATCGGGACCGGGCGGCCGATCGCGAATCCCTGGCCAAAATCGACACCAAGGGCGGTCATGCGGACCCGCAACTCGTCGGTCTCGACGTATTCCGCCACGGTTTCCATGCCCATCGTATGCGCCATCTGGGCAATCGCTCGCACCATTGCTTCGGTGCGCTGGTTGTTGGCGGAATCGCGCACGAATGCGCCGTCGATCTTGAGCACCGACACGGGCAACGACTTCAGATAGACCAGCGAACTCAGCCCGGTGCCAAAATCATCCAGTGCGAAACTGCAACCGAGCACGCGCAGGCGCTGCATCAACCGGTCGGCGCGTGTCAGGTTCGATATGGCCGAGGTTTCGGTCAGCTCGAAGCACAGTACCTCTGGCGGCACTCCGGACTCAGCAATGCTCTTTTCCATGAATTCCAGAAAGTCGTCAGACGCGATCGAGGCGCCGGAGATGTTGATCGAAAAGCGCATGCCGCGGCCACGCAGCGCGTTGCCATGCGACGCGAGCGCCGCCAGCGAGTTCTTGACCACCCAGCGATCGATCGCCGGCAGTAGCTGATAACGCTCAGCGGCCGACAGGAACTTGTCCGGCGGCAGCAGTTCGCCGTTCTCGGCCACCATGCGCAGCAGGAACTCGAAGCGCGGCTCCGAGTGACCCGCGCCGAGCGGCAGGATCGGCTGCGCAAACAGCACAAAGCGGTCTTCGGCGAGCGCCGCATGCAGGCGCTGGATCACCAGCACGTCGGTATACCGGCGCATGATGCTCAGGTCCGCGTCCTGGAAGATCTCCATCCGGTTGCGGCCGCGATCCTTGGCCGCCTTGCAGGCCAGCTCTGCGTTGGCGAGACCATGCGCCAGCGGATTCTGCGAATTCGGCAGTTCCGCGACACCGATGCTGACCGACACCTGCACGGTGCCCTCACCGCGCACATAGGTCAGCTCGGCACACTGGCGCCGCAGCATCTCGCCGATCTGCTGCGCGAATTCGAGCGCGCAGCTCGGCAGGAAGATCGCGAATCGATCGCCGGCGATGCGTGCTGCGAGCGCGCCAGGCCGTGATTTCTTGCGCAGCACCTCGGCCA
>JANNTO010000010.1:0-3540 GCA_031403675.1 Gammaproteobacteria bacterium
CCAGAACAGGTGCTGGAACAGCAGCGGGCTGCCGCCCTGGTGGCCGGGGTTCTCGCCCATCGAGCTCATCGCCGGCATGAAGAAGCTGGTTCCTATCGTGCTGTCGAGCGTCATCATGACGGCGGAAACGAGCAGCGCCGGGAAGGCGAGCAGGCCCAGGATCGTCGCCATGAAGATGCCCCAGACGGAGAGCGGCATCCGCATCAGCGTCATGCCGCGGCAGCGCGCCTGGAGCACAGTCGTCACGTAGTTCAGGCCGCCCATCGTGAACGCGACGATGAAGATGCCGAGCGAGACGAGCATGAAGATGATGCCGAGTCCGGCGCCCGGCGTGCCGGCAGATATCGCCTGCGGTGGATACAGCGTCCAGCCCGCGCCCGTCGGCCCGCCCGGGATGAAAAAGCTCGCCAGCAGCACGATCACGGACAGCAGGTAGACCCAGAAGCTCAGCATGTTCATGTACGGGAACACCATGTCCCGTGCGCCGCACATGAGCGGAATCAGGTAATTGCCGAACCCGCCGAGGAACAGCGCGGTCAGCAGGTAGATCACCATGATCATCCCGTGCATCGTGATGAACTGGTAATACTCGTTCGGATCGATGAAGTGGAACTGGTCGGGGAAGCCGAGTTGCAGGCGCATCAGGCCGGACAGGACCAGCGCGACCAGGCCGACGAAGATCGCGACGATCGAGTACTGGATCGCGATGACCTTGTGGTCCTGGCTCCAGATGTACTTGAGGAAGAAAGTATGCGGATCGTGAATCGGGGCGTCACGATCGGCGATTGCGACGTATGCCATCAGTTCCCCCTCCCGTTCGCCATCGCCGTGCGCGCCTGCTCGGGATTCAACGTGTTGATGTAGGCCACGATGTCGTTGATGGCGCGGTCATCGGCCAAGAAGTCTGACATCGTCGCCATCTGCCAGCCGTAATAGTCGTGCTCGTCCGCCCCGCGAACGTTGTTCTGGAAGTTCTGCAGCTGGCGCGCGAGGTACCAGTACTCCATTGTCGCGATCTTCGTCGGTCTGGTCGCGCTGGTGTTATCCGGCCTGATGCGCCTGCAACTCGGCTTCCCCGACCAGTTCCACTTCATCGATCCGAACCAGTATTACCAGTTCATCACCATGCACGGGATGATCATGGTGATCTACCTGCTGACCGCGTTGTTCCTCGGCGGCTTCGGCAATTACCTGATTCCACTCATGTGCGGCGCACGGGACATGGTGTTCCCGTACATGAACATGCTGAGCTTCTGGGTGTACCTGCTGGCGGTGATCGTGCTGCTGGCGAGTTTCTTCGTGCCCGGTGGCCCGACCGGGGCAGGCTGGACGCTCTATCCGCCGCAGGCGATCCTGCCGGGCACGCCTGGCGCCGGCCTCGGCATCATCTTCATGCTGGTCTCGCTCGGCATCTTCATCGTCGCCTTCACGATGGGTGGCCTCAATTACGTGACCACCGTGCTCCAGGCGCGCTGCAGGGGCATGACGCTGATGCGCTTGCCGCTTTCGGTCTGGGGCATCTTCATGGCGACGATCCTGGGCCTGCTGGCATTCCCGGCGCTGCTCGTCTCCGCCGTCATGATGACGCTCGACGGCACGATTGGCACCAGCTTCTTCATGCCGGCGATCAGTTCAATGGGCGAGAACCCGGGCCACAACGGCGGCAGTCCGCTGCTGTTCCAGCATCTGTTCTGGTTCTTCGGCCATCCCGAGGTGTACATCGTCGCCCTGCCCGCTTTCGGCATCGTCTCGGACCTGCTCTCGACGCACGCGCGCAAAAATATCTTCGGCTACCGGATGATGGTTTGGGCGATCCTCGCGATCGGCGGCTTGTCGTTCGTCGTGTGGGCGCACCACATGTACGTCAGCGGCTTGAACCCCTTCTTCGGGTTTTTCTTCGCGACCACGACACTGATCATCGCCGTGCCGACTGCGATCAAGGTCTACAACTGGGTGTTGACGCTCTGGAAAGGCAACATCCAGCTGAACGTGCCGATGCTGTTCGCGATCGGCTTCATCTTCACGTTCATCCACGGCGGCCTGACCGGGCTGTTCCTCGGCAACGTCACGGTAGACCTGCCGCTGTCCGACACCTATTTCGTGGTCGGGCACTTCCACATGGTGATGGGCGTGTCGCCGATCCTCGTGGTGTTCGGCGCGATCTATCACTGGTACCCGAAGATCACCGGGCGCATGTTCAATGTGCGACTTGGCAAGATCCACTTCTGGGCGACATTCATTGGCACGTACGCGATCTACCTGCCAATGCATTACATCGGTATTCTCGGCGTGCCGCGCCGTTACTACGCACTCGGCGACACCGCCTTCATTCCCGACTCCGTGCACACGATCAACAAGGCGATCACGATTGCGGCCCTGATCGTCGCGGCCTCCGTCATCGTGTTCCTGTACAACATGATCACCAGCCTGTGGAAAGGGGAAAAAGCGCGGCCGAATCCCTGGGGCGCGACGACGCTCGAGTGGCAGACACCCGACACGCCGCCGCATCACGGCAACTGGGGCCCGAAGCTACCGGTCGTGCACCGCTGGGCCTACGACTACAGCGTGCCGGGCGCGAAGCACGATTTCATTCCGCAGAACGAACCCGTCGACCCGAAACTCGGTGCCGGCAGGGACCACGGTAAAGGCCATTGAGCAACACCGCGATCGTCGTAGCACTGCTGGTCGGCGTCGCCGTCTGGTTCTTCGTTGCCAGCCGCTTGACCGCAAAATCGTGGCTCGACGGCGAGCAGGCCGGGGACGTCGGCGCGATCAGCACACCGCCGGCACGCATCGGCCTCTGGGTCTTCATGGCAGTCGTGACCTCGCTCTTCAGCCTGTTCCTGACCGCCTATTCGATGCGCATGCACCACGGAATCGGCTGGTGCCACCTGACCATCCCGAACATCCTCTGGGTCAACACCGGGGTGCTGCTGCTCGCAAGCATCGCGATGCAGCTCGCGAGTCGCTTCGCTGGCCGCGGACAACGGCAATTCGCGCGTATTGCGCTGCTTGCCGGTGGTGTGCTGACGGTTGCGTTCCTGGTCGGCCAGGTGATGGCCTGGCAGGCGGTCGGACCGTCGCTCTATTTCATCCAGGGCAGCCCGGCGATCGCGTTCTTCTATGTACTGACGACATTGCACGGCCTGCACCTGATCGGCGGCCTGTGGGTGCTCGGCCGCGCAACGCTGCGTTTTTCCGCCGGCGCGGAGCTGATCGACCTGCGCCAGAGCCTCTCGCTCTGCGCGATCTACTGGCATTTCCTGCTGCTGGTCTGGCTCGTCGTATTTGCCGTCCTGATGTTCCTGTAAGAGGAATCCCTGCCCATGGCCCATGACGCCCAAGCCGCCGCCCTGAGCCCGCTCGCGCAGGTCGCCGGAGATTTCTCCGCCGACAAGCAGGCGTTCTCGGTGCCCTGGGGCAAGGCGATGATGTGGATCTTCCTGCTCTCGGACACTTTCATCTTCACCAGCTTCCTGACGGCCTACATGAACGTCCGGATGTCCACGACTGCGGACTGGCCGTTCCCGAGCGAAGTGT
>JANNTO010000011.1:0-4261 GCA_031403675.1 Gammaproteobacteria bacterium
CTACCTGGGCGAGCCGGTATTCGACGTCAAGGAATGCCAGATGCGTGGGCTCACCTATGCCGCGCCGCTGCGCGTACGCCTGCGCCTGCGGGTGATGGACAAGGAGTCGCCTGGCGCCTCGCGCGTCAAGCGCGCGATCGAGCAGGAGGTCTATCTCGGCGAACTGCCGCTGATGACCGAGAACGGCACCTTCATAGTCAATGGCACCGAGCGCGTGATCGTGTCGCAGCTGCACCGCAGTCCCGGCGTGATCTTCGACCACGACAAGGGCAAGACCCACAGCTCCGGCAAACTGCTGTTCCAGGCGCGCGTGATTCCCTATCGTGGCTCCTGGCTTGATTTTGAGTTCGACGCGAAGGACTGCGTGTTCGCACGCATCGACCGCCGCAGGAAACTGCCGGTCACGATCCTGCTTCGCGCACTCGGCTACACGAATTCCGACATCCTGCGGTTGTTCTTCGAACGCAACACGGTGCACCTGACCAAGAAAGGCCCCGAACTCGAGCTGGTGCCGGAGCGCCTGCGCGGCGAGATCGCGATGTTCGAGATCAGCGCCCATGGCAAGGTCATCATCGAGGAAGGCCGTCGCATCACCGCGCGTCATGTGCGCCTGCTCGAGGAAGCTGGCGTGCGCCGCCTGCACGTTCCGGTCGAATACCTTGAGGGCAAGATCCTCGCACACGACGTCGCCGATCCATCGACCGGCGAAGTGCTGGCCTCGGCCAACGACGTGCTGACGACCGCGTTGGTCGAACGCTTCGTCGCCGCCAACGTGATCGAGATCGGCACGTTGTACGTCAACGACCTCGATCGCGGCCCATACGTCTCCGACACGCTGCGCATCGACGCCTCGACGACCCGTCTCGAGGCGCTGATCGAGATCTACCGGATGATGCGTCCGGGCGAGCCGCCGACCAAGGACGCGGCCGAAAACTTGTTCCACAACCTGTTCTTCAACGGCGAGCGCTACGACTTGTCGGCGGTCGGCCGCATGAAGTTCAATCGCCGCGTCAACCGCCCATTCCCGGCGGACCTGACCGGTGCCGCGGCGGAACGCTGGCTCGAAGAACCGGGCATCCTGTTCGACGGCCGCTATTTCTCGACCGTCGCGGAGCTGCGCAAGGACGATAACGGCCGCGGGCTGGTCGCCAAATACGGCGACGAGATGTCAGACGTCGTGGATGTGCTGCGCACGTTGATCGCGATCAAGAACGGCGACGGCAAGGTGGACGACATTGATCATCTCGGCAACCGCCGCGTGCGCTGCGTCGGCGAGATGGCGGAAGTTGCATTCCGCATCGGACTGGTGCGTGTCGAACGCGCCGTCAAGGAACGCCTGACGCTCGCGGAGAGCGAGGACATCAATCCGCAGGACATGATCAATGCGAAGCCGGTCGCCGCGGCCGTCAAGGAGTTCTTCGGCTCTTCGCAGCTGTCGCAGTTCATGGACCAGAACAACCCGCTGTCAGAAATCACGCACAAGCGCCGCGTGTCGGCACTCGGCGAGGGCGGCCTGAAGCGCGAACGCGCCGGGTTCGAGGTGCGTGACGTGCACCCCACCCACTACGGCCGCGTGTGTCCGATCGAGACGCCGGAAGGCCCGAATATCGGCCTGATCAATTCGCTGGCGGTTTATGCCCGCACCAACAAGTACGGCTTCCTCGAGACGCCATACCGGCGGGTGCGCGACAAGCGCGTTATCGGCGACGTCGACTACCTGTCGGCGATCGAGGAGAGCGAGTTCGTGATCGCGCAGGCCAATGCGCCGCTCGATGAAAAGGGCCGGTTCACCGGCGACCTGGTCTCGTGCCGCTTTCAGAATGAATTCACGCTGATGCCTGCGGATCGCATCGAGTACATGGACGTATCCCCGCGCCAGATCGTGTCGGTCGCTGCCGCGCTGATCCCGTTCCTCGAGCATGACGACGCGAACCGCGCGTTGATGGGCTCGAACATGCAGCGCCAGGCGGTTCCGACGCTGCGCTCCACGACCCCGTTGGTCGGGACCGGCATCGAACGCACGGTCGCCATCGATTCGGGTGTGGTGGTAATCGCGCGCCGTGGCGGCGCGGTCGATTCGGTCGATGCATCGCGCATCGTCGTGCGTGTCAACGAGGCCGAAGTCACGGCCGGCGAACCGGGCGTGGACATCTACAACCTGACCAAGTACACGCGTTCCAACCAGAACACCTGCATCAACCAGCAGCCGCTGGTCCGCGTCGGCAACACGATCGCGCAGGGCGACGTGCTGGCCGACGGTCCGTCGACCCACCTTGGCGAACTCGCACTCGGCCAGAACATGCTGGTCGCGTTCATGCCGTGGAATGGCTACAACTTCGAGGACTCGATTCTGATTTCCGAGCGGGTGGTCGTGGACGACCGCTTCACGACGATTCACATCGAAGAACTGACCTGCGTGGCGCGCGACACCAAGCTTGGGCCCGAGGAAATCACCGCGGATATCCCCAATGTCGGCGACACCGCGCTGGCGAAGCTTGACGAGGCCGGCATCGTGTTCATTGGCGCCGAAGTCAGGGCGGGCGACATCCTGGTCGGCAAGGTCACGCCAAAGGGCGAGACCCAGCTGACACCGGAAGAGAAGCTGCTGCGTGCGATCTTTGGCGAGAAGGCCTCCGATGTGAAGGACACCTCGTTGCGCGTGCCGCCCGGCATGGACGGCACCGTGATCGACGTGCGCGTTTTCACTCGCGATGGCGTCGAGAAGGACTCGCGCGCGCTGGCGATCCAGAAGGCGGAAATCGAGAAGGTCCGCAAGGACCTGAACGACCAGCGCCGCATCCTCGAGGACGACCTGTTCTCGCGGTTGCGTGCCGAACTGCTGGGTCAGGCCGCCAGCGGCGGTCCACGCCGGCTCAAGGCGGGCGCCAATGTGACGGCCGAGTATCTCGATGATCTGCCGCGCGAGGAATGGTTCGAGATCCGGATGCGTGATGAATCGGCGAGCGAGGCGCTCGAGACGGTTCGCCGCCGCCTGGCGGACCAGCACAAGGAATTCGAGCGCCGCTTCGAGGGCAAGAAGACCAAGATCACCCAGGGCGATGACCTCGCTCCGGGCGTGCTGAAGATGGTCAAGGTGTATCTCGCGGTGAAGCGCCGCGTCCAGCCGGGCGACAAGATGGCCGGGCGCCATGGCAACAAGGGCGTGGTGTCCACGATCGTTCCGGTCGAGGACATGCCTTATCTCGCGGACGGCTCACCGATCGACATCGTGCTGAATCCGCTCGGCGTTCCGTCGCGCATGAACATCGGGCAGATTCTCGAGACCCATCTCGGCTGGGCCGCAAAGGGCCTGGGCATCAAGATCGGGCGGATGCTCGAGGCGCAGAACGCGGTGGTAGAGCTGCGCAAGTTCCTCGATCGCGTCTACAACACGACCGGCGGCCAGAAAGAGGACATCACTGCGTTCTCTGATGCCGAGATCATCGAGCTGGCGAAGAACCTGACTGATGGCGTGCCCATGGCGACACCGGTGTTCGACGGTGCGAGCGAGGCCGAGATCAAGGGCCTGCTCGAACTCGCTGATCTGCCCACCAGCGGCCAGACGGTTCTGACCGACGGGCGCACCGGCGAGGCTTTCGACCGGCAGGTGACGGTTGGCTACATGTACATGTTGAAGCTGAACCACCTGGTCGACGACAAGATGCACGCGCGCTCGACCGGCCCGTACAGCCTGGTTACCCAGCAGCCGCTGGGCGGCAAGGCGCAGTTCGGCGGACAGCGTTTCGGCGAGATGGAAGTCTGGGCGCTCGAAGCCTACGGCGCGGCCTACACGCTGCAGGAAATGCTGACGGTCAAGTCCGACGACGTGAATGGCCGCACCAAGATGTACAAGAACATCGTGGACGGCAACCACTCGATGGACGCAGGCATGCCGGAGTCGTTCAACGTGCTGGTCAAGGAAATCCGGTCGCTCGCCATCAACATCGAGCTCGAGCAGGAAGGATGAACGAATGAAAGACTTTCTCAAGCTCTTCAAGCCGCAGGTTCAAGTCGAGAACTTCGACTCGATCCGGATCGCGCTGACTTCACCGGACATGATCAAGTCATGGTCCTACGGCGAGGTGCGCAAGCCCGAGACGATCAATTACCGGACCTTCAAGCCGGAGCGGGATGGCCTGTTCTGCGCCAAGATCTTCGGACCGGTCAAGGACTACGAGTGCCTGTGCGGCAAGTACAAGCGCTTGAAGCACCGCGGTGTGGTCTGCGAGAAATGCGGCGTCGAGGTCACGCAGTCGAAGGT
>JANNTO010000012.1:0-7611 GCA_031403675.1 Gammaproteobacteria bacterium
CAGGTGCTTGGGACCCGAGGCATCCGCCGTGATGTACGGCAGGTTGATCTCGGTTTGCTGGCCAGACGACAACTCGATCTTGGCCTTCTCGGCGGCTTCCTTTAACCGCTGGATCGCCAGCGGATCCTTGCGCACGTCGACGCCGCTCTCCTTCTGGAACTCGGCTGCGATGTAATCAATGATGCGGCGGTCGAAGTCCTCGCCACCGAGGAAGGTGTCGCCATTGGTGGACATCACCTCGAACTGGCGCTCGCCGTCCACATCGGCGATCTCGATGATCGAGATGTCGAAGGTTCCACCGCCGAGGTCGTAAACCGCGATCTTGCGGTCCTTGCCCTTCTTGTCCATTCCATAGGCAAGTGCTGCCGCGGTCGGCTCATTGATGATGCGGCGGACATTCAGGCCGGCGATGCGACCCGCGTCTTTGGTCGCCTGGCGCTGCGCATCGTTGAAATAGGCCGGCACCGTGATTACGGCATCGGTCACGGTCTCGCCGAGGTAGTCCTCGGCAGTCTTTTTCATCTTCATCAGCACGCGCGCCGAAATTTCAGGCGGCGCCATCTTCTTGCCCTGTGCTTCGAGCCAGGCGTCGCCGTTTTCGGCGCGCACAATGGCGTAAGTTTCGAGCGGGATGTCCTTCTGGACGACCGTGTCCTCGAAGCGGCGCCCGATCAGGCGCTTGACTGCATGAAAGGTGTTCTGTGGATTCGTGACGGCCTGGCGCTTGGCCGACTGCCCGACCAGGATTTCGCCGTCCTTGGTGAATGCGATGACCGACGGCGTGGTGCGGTCGCCCTCGCTGTTTTCGAGGACCTTGGGCGTGCTCCCCTCCATGACGGCAACGCAGGAGTTGGTCGTGCCCAGGTCGATTCCAATGATCTTGGCCATTAGCTGGCTCCGGGAAAGTTGACTGGCTTCCGAACTGGGGGCGCCGGGGGCCGCTTTCAACCGCCGGCAGGCGCCGGCGCGGTTTCAGGGGTCGTCGAAACGATGACCCGCGCCGGCCGCAACAGGCGCCCGTTCAGCAGCCAGCCCCGCTGCACCACCTGCAGCACGGTATGCGGCGGGTGTTCAGCGGAAGGCCGCATGGCCATCGCCTCGTGCTGACCGGGGTCGAAGGGCTGCCCGGTGGGATCGAATTGCGTGATGCCGGCCCGCTCGAATGCCTTCTGCAGCAGTCGCAGGGTCGCGTGCTGGCCCTCGATCAGGGTTGCAGTATCGGCGCTAGCCGCCGATTCAAGCGCCAGCGCCAGCGTGTCGGCGACCGGCAACAGGTCGGTCGCGAAGCGCTCGACGCCGAACTGACGCGCGGCATCGATCTCGCGCGCCGAGCGCTTGCGGAAATTCTCAAGCTCAGCGATGGCACGCAGGAAATCGGCCCGATGCTGTTCGGCGCGCGTCTCGGCTTCCGCGTGCAATGCCGCCGCGTCGTTGTGGTCCGCAGGCGTTGTTGTTTCAACCGGCGTTTCGGGTTGCTGTGGGTCGATTGCGTTCATGTGGGCAGGCGTTGGGGTCAGTCTCGGGAATTCAAGGCCGCACCGAGCATGCGGGCGGCGACATCGACCACCGGAATCACGCGTTCATAGGCCATTCGGGTCGGGCCGATGACGCCCAGCACGCCGACTACCCGATCGTCCTTCGAATAGGGCGCGACCACGACGCTGCAGTCGTCGAGGATCCGGAATCCTGATTCATGGCCAATAAAGATCTGCACGCCTTCAGCATGCAGGCTTTGGTCCAGCAGATGCAGGATGTCGCGCTTTTCATTGAACGCTTCGAATAGCCGCCGCAGCCGGTCCATATTCGACAGTTCGGCAAATCCCATCAAATTGGTCTCGCCCGCAACGACCATGTCGGCGTCGCGCTCGTCCGGCTGCTCCGCAAAGGCGCGCTGCGCCAGTGTGATGGCGTCGATCATCACGCGATTCATCTGCTCGCGGGTTTCCTGCAGTTGCGCAACCAGTCGCGTCCGGACCCCCGCCAGTTCCTGGCCGCCGAATTGTTCATTCAGGAAAGTCGCGGCCCGGCGCAGCTCTTCCGCCGGGAAATGGCGATCGAGTTGCACCACGCGGTTCTGCACTTCCCGGCCATTGACGACCAGGATCGCCAGTACCCGATTGCCAGACAAGCCGACGAAATCGATTTGCGACAACGCCGCATGCGTTTCGCGTGGCACCGTCACGACACCGGCGAGATGCGTCAGGCTCGAGATCATCTGTGATGCGGCCGTTACCAACGCCTTGGGGTCGCCGACGCGCAGGTCGAAGTGACGCTTCAGCTCCGCGATCTCGGTCTCGCCCGGCTGCTGGAAGCGCAGCAGGGCATCGACGAAGTATCGGTAACCCTTGTCAGTCGGTACGCGCCCGGCTGAGGTGTGTGGGGAGCTGACAAAACCATGTTCCTCGAGATCGGCCATGACGTTCCTGATCGTCGCCGCCGAAAGGCTCATGCCCGATTCGCGGGTCAGCGTGCGTGAACCGACCGGCAGGCCGTCGCGTACGTAGCATTCGATCAGCGTGCGCAGCAACTGCTGGGCGCGATCGCTCGGCAAGTCTTCAACGCCCTGCGTGATGTCTGTCATAAGTATCTGTTACACAAGGACTTTGGCGTTTGCGTCCAGCACGGGGGGCAAACTAGCAATCAGGATCGGCGAGTGTCAAGCCGCCATTGCCCCGGCCCGGCGGCGATTGTGGCCCGCGCGCGGTCATGCGTGCTAAAAAGCTTCGAAGCCAGATGAATAATCCCTTCTCCCGCATCGCCCTGGTTGGCAAGGTTGAGGATGCCCGCGTCGCCGATTCGATGGTGGTGCTGGCTCAGCACCTGTGTTCGCGCGGGCTCACGGTACGTGTCGACCACGAGGTGGTGGTCGCCGGCCTGCCGCCCGACGTTGAACGCAGGCCCGTGGCCGAGCTTGGCATCGACGTCGACCTGATCGTGGCAATCGGCGGGGATGGAACCATGCTGTTTGCGGCGCAACTGGCCATCGGTCGCGGGGTACCGTTGCTCGGCATCAACCGTGGTCGTCTCGGATTTCTGACCGATGTTTCGCCGGAGGAAATGATCGGCAATTTCGACGCGGTGCTCGATGGACGATTCGAAACGGACCCGCGCCAGCTGCTGGCCGCCCGCCTGACGCTCGCCGACGGCCGCACCAACGAGGTTCGCGCACTCAACGACGTGGTGGTCCAGCGTCATGAATCGGGGCGCATGGTCGAACTCGAGACCTGGATCGACGGTCGTTTCGTCAATACCCACGGTGGCGACGGCCTGGTGATTGCGAGTTCGACCGGTTCGACCGCCTATGCGCTTTCCTGTGGCGGTCCGATCATCCATCCATCGCTCGGCGCGGTGGTCATCGCTCCGATTTCACCACACACGCTCTCCGATCGTCCGATCGTCGTCAGCCGCGCAAGCCGCATTGAAGTCCGGCTGGTCGCGCGCTCCGCCGCACGCGCACAGATCACCTGCGACGGCAATCTGCTCGGCGATCTCGAGACCCGCTCAAAGCTATTAATCGAGCCGGCGGACGAAATCATCACGCTGCTGCATCCGCCGGGCCACGATTATTTTCGGCTGGTGCGCTCGAAGCTGCACTGGGGCCGCAGCGGCCGAACCGGCGGCGCGGAACCCTGAGCGTGCTGGCGCACCTGCAGATCCGCGATTTCGCGATCATCGATTCGGTCGAGCTCGAGCTCGCTGCAGGCTTGACGGCGCTGACCGGCGAGACCGGCGCCGGCAAGTCGATCGTCGTGGACGCGGTGATGCTGGCCCTCGGCGGGCGTGCCAATGCCGACGCCGTGCGCCATGGCGCCGAGCGCGCGGAAATCACCGCGACGTTTGAAGTCGGCACCGATACGGCGATCCGGCGCTGGCTCGAGGATCAGTCGATCGCGGCCGATGACGGCGAAATCGTGCTGCGCCGGGTCATCGGCCGGGACGGGCGCTCGCGACAGTACGTCAATGGCCAGACCCTGCCCGCCCAGTCGGTGCGTGAACTCGGCGAGCTCCTGATCGATATCCATGGACAGCAGGAATTCCAGTCGCTGGTGCGGCGCGATGCGCAGCGCACGCTCGTGGATGAACACGGTGGCCACACAAAACTGCTGGGGCCCATCGGTGCGCTGGCCGGTGAATGGCGGCGCATGAGCGCCGAACGGGATGCGCTTGCGGCACTGGCGCGCGACCGCGGCGCCCGGCTCGAGCTGCTGCGCTACCAGGTGGGTGAACTCGAGGCGCTTGGCCTCGCCGAACAAGAGGCCGAAAACCTGCTCGCGGAACGCGCCCGGCTTGCGAATCGCGGTCGCCTGGCGGAGGCCGCACAGAACGCGCTGACACTTGTCTACGACGCGGATGGCGCTGACGCGCATGCGCAGGCCGCGCGCGCCGCAAGCCAGCTGCGCGCAGCTGCAGCACTCGACTCGAGGCTTGCGGCACCATTGCAGATCGTCGAGGAAAGCATCATCGGACTGCGCGAAGCCAGCTCCCGCCTCGGCGACTATCTCGCTGGGCTCGATGCGGATCCAGCGCGGCAGGATCAGGTTGAGCGTCGCGTCGCTGCAATCGAGGACCTGGCGCGCAAGCATCATGTGCCGGCAACCGGCCTGCCGGAACAGCTCGGAGAACTGCGGCAACAGTTGCAGGCGCTCGAGCAATCGGAACTCGTGCTGGGCGGCCTCGATCAGCGCATCGCCGCAGTCCGCACGCAGTATGTTGCTGCTGCGGCCGAATTGACCGCGGCGCGGCGCAGCACAGCGAAGCGCCTCGCAAGCGCTGTGACCAGCCTGATGCGCCAACTCGGCATGCCGGGCGGCAAATTCGAAATCGCGGTCGAAACACCTGGGAATCAGGAACCACAGACCGGCGGTGCCGACCAGGTCGAATTCCTGGTCAGCGCCAATCCGGGCCAGCCCGTGAAACCGGTCGCGAAGGTCGCCTCGGGCGGTGAACTGTCGCGCATGAGCCTCGCAGTACAGGTTGCCGCCGCACACCGCCACGCCCGCACCTGCATGATCTTCGACGAGGTGGACGCCGGGATCGGCGGCGGCGTCGCGGAAATCGTCGGTCGCAAGCTGCGCGATCTGGGCGAACGCGGCCAGGTGCTGTGCGTGACCCATCTCGCGCAGGTCGCGAGCCAGGCACATCACCAGCTGCGCGTGACCAAGCTGACCGACGGGCGCACCAGTCGCACGGCCGTGAGCGCGCTCAGGCAAGACGAACGGGTCGAGGAACTCGCGCGCATGCTGGGCGGCGTCGAGATCACGCGCAAGGCGCGCGAGCACGCGCGCGAAATGTTGCGAACCGCGGGCGCAGCGGCACGCTGACCGGTCGGTAGATCAGCCGCGCTTGCGGCGGTGCGGGCAGTTCTCGCGACGGCAGCGGCCGTAGAGGATCAGGTTGTGTTCCTCGATGTCGAATCCGTGGCGATGTGCTGCGTCCAGCTGCAGACGCTCGATTCCGCAGTCGACGAACTCTTCGACCCGGCCGCAGTCCATGCAGATGATATGGTCGTGATGCTCGCCCTCGTTGAGTTCAAACACTGCCGTGCCACCCTCAAAATGATGGCGCTTGACCAGCGCCGCCGCCTCGAACTGCGTCAGCACGCGATACACGGTCGCAAGGCCGATGTCTTCGCTTTGGTCGAGCAGCGCACGGTAGATGTCTTCGGCAGACATGTGGCGCCCGTTGCTGCCGGCCAGGATCTCGAGGATCTTGACGCGCGGCAGCGTTATCTTGAGTCCTGCCTTGCGCAGGTCGCTGGTTTCCACGGATGCGCTCCATCGCCGCGGCCGGCGGCGATTCCGCTATGATGCGGCCCATTATCCTCCAGGAACTCTGGCGATGCGACCGTTCCGACCCCTGATTGCCTGTGCTGGTGCGGTGCTGCTGCTGACGCTCGCTGCCAGCGGCTGCGTGTACCGCATGGACATCCAGCAGGGCAACCTGCTTGATGCCGAGCAGGTGGATCAGGTGGAAGTAGGCATGACCCGCAGCCAGGTGAGGTTCCTGCTCGGCACGCCGATGGTGATCGACAGCTTCAATCCCGAGCGCTGGGATTACATCTACAGTCTGCGGCGCGGCCACTCGCGCAAGGTGGATCGGCAGCACCTCATCGTCTGGTTCGAAGGCGACACGGTCACTCGTATCGAGGAGCTGATTCCGGTGCCGCGCAAAGAGTCACCCGCCCCCGCCTGAGCGACGGCCCATCGTCCCGCCCTGCCGCGCCAGACGTCTGCGGCGTGCGCGCGGATCGTCCAGCAGCGGGCGCAGCACTTCCACACGATCGCCCGCGCGCAGCTGGCGGTCGCGCGCGACTTCAAAGCCGAAGATCCCGATGCCGCATTGCGCCGGATCGAGGCCCGGATGGCGCGCAAAGATTGCGGACTGTTCGAGCGCCTCGCCCGCCGTGCAACCGGCCTGGACGTCGAGGCGCAGCACCGTCTGGCGGCCCGGTTCGGCGCAGGCTACCTCGATTGCAATTCGTTCAGACGCCACGGAACACCTGATGCGCCCGGCGCCCGAACGCATCGACCAGCTGATTGCAGATTTCCTCGAACGCTGGCCCGAGCGCGAGGCCGGCGATCAATCCGTGGGTTTCGAAGCGGACCTGCAGGTCGGCGCGCATGCCCGCTTCCTGTATCGGTGTGAACTCCCAGCGGCCCTCGAGCAGGTTGAATGGCCCATCGACCAGGCTCATCACCACCGAACGATCGGGCACCAGGTGATTGCGTGTCGTAAAGCTGCCGCGCGCGATGCCACGCGCAAGCCCGAGATTGACGGTCACGAAGTCGCCCTGGTCCGCAAGGATGCGCGCGCTGGTACACCAGGGCAGGAATTCCGGGTAGCGCTCGACATCGGCCACCAGACCGTAGATCTGGGCGGCCGTGAATGGCAGCAGCGCACTGCGGCGCACTTCACGCATGCAGCAATGGTCTCATAGAATGCGCGATGGCCAAGAAAAAAGAGGACACTGCGGGTCGCATTGCCGACAACCGCCGGGCGCGGCACGATTACTTCATCGAGGAACGCCTCGAGGCCGGCATCGCGATGCAGGGCTGGGAAGTCAAATCATTGCGTGCCGGCAGGGTGCAGTTGCAGGAAGCTTATGTGCTCCTCAAGAACGACGAAGCCTGGCTTTTCGGCGCGCACATTGCACCGCTCCCGACCACGTCCACCCACGTGCTGCCGGATCCGACCCGCAGCCGCAAATTGCTGCTGCATCGCCGCCAGATCGATGGGCTGGTCGGCGCCGTCGAGCGCAAGGGCCGCACGATCGTGCCGCTCGCCATGTACTGGAAGAACGGCCGGGCAAAACTCGAGATCGGGCTCGCAAAAGGCAAGAAAGAGCACGACAAGCGCGCTGACAAGCGAGACCGCGATTGGGAGCGCGAAAAAGCGCGCGTCATGAAGGGCCGGCGCCAAGGGTGAGTGAGTTACGCTGGCGGATCTGCTACTCACCAACTTCGCAGCGGTCAGCGGCGCAATGCTGCTGTTGTGGCTCAGCAGCATCCCGATCAGGAACGCCAGCATCGTCGACATTTTTTTGGGGCCCCGCATTCGCGGCAGTGGCTTTGATTGGCTGGCACTCCGACGAAGGCGGTCATGATCGGCGCC
>JANNTO010000013.1:0-5482 GCA_031403675.1 Gammaproteobacteria bacterium
TCGCGAGCTGCAGCTGCTGCAGCGAGAACTCGAGCACTTCGCCGGCGAACGCAAACTGCTGGCGGGCGATGCGCTCGAAGCTCTGCAGCGAGAGTTCGTTGAACTTGGCGGCCGGGGCAAAGGCTTTCTTGCCGGCGTCGAGGAAAGCATTGAAATCGAAGGTCGGGTTGGTCATTTCTGGCATCCTTGAAAACTTGGAGGGTGGCTTGGCGATGGGGGCATTGTAGAGCAAGTGTTATTGCAGTGCAACAAAACTTATGACAGTTATTTTCAGGCGCGACGTTCGTAATTAAATAATAGATAAAACAACATGTTATGTATTTTTAGGAAGCCTGGACCGGAGCCGCGACCAGCGCCGTGTATGTTGCACCGCACTTGGACTGATTGCGGCTGAAGCGCCATGCCAGATCCCACCCAGCCACCACCGTGGATGAGCGCCTGGCTCGAGGCCCAGCGCAGCCTGCAGGGCGGGCCCGCGAAAGCACCCGCGAACGCTGAAGAAGCCATGCGGCGCGGGCTCGCGTTTGGCGGCGATTACCTCGGCATCGCGGGCGACTGGTGGCGAATTTTTGCGCAGGGGCCAGCGGGCGCGCCGGGCATGGCGCCGCCGGCAGCAATGAATCTCGAGCCGCTGCGCGCGCACTTCATCGAACTCTATCAACGCCTGTTCACGCCGGAAATTGCCATGGCAGCCGTTGCGCAGCATCCGGCCGCTGGCATGGCGGCGGCCGGCGCGCGTTGCCAGGCTGCTGCCCAACGATTCGCCGGGCAGGTTGTGGCAATCGCGACCGATGCATTCCGGCGTCTGTCTACTGAGCTGGCGACGACCGACGCCACCGCGGCGCCGATCACCAGCCTGCGCGAACTGCACGAGTTGTGGATCGAATGCGGTGAAGCGGCGTATGCAGCTGCCGCACATGGTGACGATTTTGCCGAGGCGCAGGCCGAGTTGCTGGCGGCATTTGTCGAACTGCGTTTCGAACAGCAACGGTTACGCGCATGACGCGCCTGGCGATCGACCCGGCCCGTGCTGCCGTTGAAATGACCGAGTTCTGCGGCCGACTGGCCGCGGGTGCGCAGGCACTCGCTGCACTCGACGTGCGTGCGGATGGTTGCTCGCCGCGCGACGCCATTTTCCGCATCGAGAAGACCGTGCTCTGGCGTTACCAGCCAATGGCTGCCGACGCGGGCCTGCCGCCACTCGTGATCTGCTATGCGCTGGTCAACCGGCCCTACATGATGGATCTGCAGCCGGATCGTTCGCTGATCCGTGGCCTGCTGGCGCGGGGTCTCGACGTGTACCTGATCGACTGGGGCTATCCGGATGCCGGCGACCGGGAACTCGCACTCGATGATTACGTCAATCGCTATCTCGGCGCCTGCATCGATCAGGTGCGCGCGGCGCGAGGCTGCGGCGCCGTTAACCTGCTCGGCGTCTGCCAGGGCGGCACGATGTCGCTGTGCCACGCGGCGCTGCATCCCGAACGCATCAGGAACCTGGTGACGATGGTCACGCCAGTGGATTTCCATACGGCGGACAACCTGTTGTCGAAATGGGTGCGCAAGATGGACGTTGATCGCATGGTCGAAGTACTCGGCAACATCCCCGGTGAGTTGCTGAATGCGACGTTCCTGTCGCTGCTGCCACTCAAACTGAGCTTGCGGAAATATGCCGGCATCGCCGACCTCGCCGACGATCCGGAGGCGCTCGCTAATTTCCTGCGCATGGAACGCTGGATACATGACAGCCCGGATCAGGCGGGCAAAGCTTTCGCTGAATTCATCCGCTGGTTCTTCCAGGACAACCGGCTGGTGCGCGGCGGGCTTTCGATCGGCGGGCAGGCGGTGGATCCGCGCCGTATCGAATGCCCATTGCTGAATATCTACGCGACCCAGGATCACCTGGTACCGCCATCGGCATCGCGGCCGCTTGCGGGCCTGACCGGCAGTCGCGACTACACGGCATTTGAGTTTGATGGCGGTCACATTGGCATCTACGTGAGCCGGCGCGCGCAGGAACTCCTGCCGCAGGCCATCGCCGGGTGGCTGACTGGGCGCTGAAGCACGATCGCCACAGGCATGGGTTAGCATCTATCCAATGGAATGCCGAATGCCGACCGTTTCCAGGAAGTCCGCGCCGCGTTTCTGCACCGCAATTGCGGTTGCTGCGGCGGGCCTGCTGTCCGGCTGCGGCAGCGATGCGCCGTCCACAATCGGCGCAGTCAGCGGGCCGGAGTCGGTCGCGGTCGTGACGACACCGGTGGTCGAGAAGCCGCTCGCGGTGGAAGTCGAGGCGCTCGGCACCGCGCGGGCCAATGAGGCGATCGAGATCACCGCGAAGACCGCAAACACGGTGATCGCAGTGCGCTTCGATGAAGGACAACTGGTGCGGCGCGGCGCACTGCTGATCGAACTCGATGGCGCGCAGGCCCGCGCGGACCTGGCGGCCGCGGCGGCGGCGCTGGCTGAAAGCAAGAGTGCATTTGCCAGAAGTCGCGACCTGTTCGCGCAACAGGCGCTGTCGCAGGCACAGCTCGAGCAGATCGAAGCGACTCTGCTGGCCAATGAAGCGCGGGTCGCCGCATCCAGGGCGCGGCTCTCGGACACGATGATCCGCGCGCCATTTGACGGGCGCATGGGCCTGCGCCGCGTGAGCGTCGGCGCGCTGGTCAGCCCGGGAGCCGTGATCACGACGCTCGACGACACCAGCACGATGAAGGTCGATTTCGATGTCCCGGAGATCTTTCTTGCAGTTCTGAAGTCGGGCCTGGCGGTCGCGGCTCGAAGCGCGGCCTATCCCGGCGAAATTTTCGATGGCAGTGTGGATTCGGTGGACTCGCGAGTTGATCCGGTCACGCGTTCGGTCAAGGTGCGCGCCCGGCTTCCGAACCCGGACGGCAAGCTCCGGTCCGGCATGTTCCTGACGGTGCTGGTCACGCGCGATCCCTTGCCCGGTCTGGTCGTCGCCGAGCAGGCGCTGGTGCCGGAACGCGGCAAGGTCTATGTGTTCGTGCTCGCCAAGGGTGTGATCGCGCGCCGCGCGGTAACGATCGGACGCCGCGTGCCGGGCGAAGTGGAGATCACGCAGGGCGTCGTTGCCGGCGAACGTGTGGTCATCGAGGGCACGCAGAAGATCCGCGACGGCAGCGCTGCACATGAGCTCGAGCCGGTGAGCGCACCCGCGGCGGCCGGATGACGCTGTCGGAATTCTCGATCCGGCGGCCGGTCTTCGCGACCGTCATCAGCCTGATGCTGGTGATCCTCGGACTGGTTTCGTTGACGCGACTCGCGGTGCGCGAGTACCCGGAAGTCGACCCGGTATTCGTTTCGGTGACGACCGACTATCGTGGCGCGGCGGCTGCGATCGTCGAGAACAAGATCACGCAGGTGATCGAGGACCGCATCGCAGGACTCGAAGGAATTGAGGCGATACGATCCAGTTCCAGGGACGGCCGCTCGGCCATCAACATCGAATTCAGCTCCGACCGCGACGTGGATGCCGCGGCCAATGACGTGCGCGACCGCGTCGGACGCGTGATCGACGACTTGCCCGAAGAAGCGAGTCCGCCGGAAATACAAAAGGCCGAGTCCGGGCCCGAAGCGATCGTTTTCCTGAACCTGTCGAGCGACCGCATGTCGGTGCTCGAGTTGACCGACTACGCCGAGCGCGTGCTGATCGACCAGCTCTCTGCTATCCCCGGGGTCGCGCGCGTCGACCTCAGGGGCGCGCGACGCCAGGCGGTGCGAATCTGGATCGACCGCCAGGCGCTCGCGGCGCGGGCGCTGACGGTCGCGGATCTCGAGGACGCGCTGCGACGCGAGAACGTCGAGTTGCCGGCCGGCCGCCTGGAATCGACTGAGCGCGAATTCTCGCTGCGCACCGACACGGGACTCGCGCGTGTCGAGGATTTCCGGCGACTGGCGCTCGGCCGTGGCCCGGACGGCTACGTCGTGCGCCTTGGCGACGTGGCGCGCGTAGAGCTCGGCGCCGAGAACGAACGCAGCGTTTCCCGCACGATGGGCCTGCCGGGCATCAGCATCGGCATCGAGCAGGTCTCGAAGGCCAACACGCTCGAGGTCGCACGGCTCGTGCGCGAGACCGCGGCGCGTATCCAGTCCGGCTTGCCGGAGGGAATGATCCTGTCCATCAACGTGGATCGGGCGGTATTCATCGATGCGTCGCTGCGCGAGGTCGGGATCGCACTCGGCATCTCGCTCTCGATGGTGCTGCTCGTCATCTACCTGTTCCTCGGCAACGCGCGCGCGACGCTGGTGCCGGCCGTGACGATCCCGATCTCGATCATCGCGACCTTCCTGTTCATGGACGTCATGGGCTACTCGATCAACGTGCTGACGTTGCTCGGCATGGTGCTCGCGATCGGGCTCGTCGTGGATGACGCAATCGTCGTGCTGGAGAACATTTTTCGCCGGATCGAGGCCGGGCAGAAGCCGCTGCTCGCCGCGCTCGACGGCAGCCGGGAGATCGGCTTCGCGGTGATTGCGACGACGCTGGTGCTGATCTCGGTGTTCGTGCCGATCTCTTTCCTGCCGGGAGCCGTCGGACGCCTGTTCCGGGAATTCGGATTCACGCTGGCGGCAGCGGTCGCGTTTTCCTGCCTGATCGCGCTGACACTGACGCCGGCGATGGCCTCGCGCATGTTGCGGGAAGGCGAGCAGCGCAGCCGATTCGCGCAGCGCCTCGACGGGTTCTTCCGTTCGCTGGCGCGGGCCTACGAAGCCCGGCTCGACAGTCTCATACGCCGGCCCTGGCTCGTGATCGGCGGCACGCTGTCGCTTGCCGTCGTGGCGTTCATCGCGATCAGTTCGTTGCCGCGGGAGTTCGCGCCCGCCGAGGACCGTGGTGCGATGCGGCTCGAGCTGGTCGCGCCGGAGGGCGCGAGCCTCGACTACACGGAACGGCAGATGCGGGCGGCGGAGCAGATCCTGTTCCGCGAGCAGCAGACCCATTCGATATCCGGCGTTTTTCGCTGCGCATCGGCTCGGGATTCGGCGGCACGAGCGAAGTCAACGAAGCGGGCGGTTTCCTGATCCTCGACGACTGGCGCGAACGCAAGCGCAGTGCTGCCGACGTCGCGGCATCGCTCACCGCGCAGCTGTCCGCGCTGCCGGGCGTGCGCGCCAGCGTGTTCATCCCGCAGGGCTTCAGTTCGCGCGGCGGCCGGCCGGTGCAGGTCGTGATCGGGGGGCCCGACTACGAGACGCTGGCGCAGTGGAGCGATATCGTGCTCGAGGCCGCGCACGAAAACCCGGGCCTCGCCGGCGTGGACACGAACTACCGCGAGCGCAAGCCGCAACTGCGCGTCTCGGTGGACCGCGATCGCGCGGCGGAACTCGGCGTCTCGCTCGAGACCATCGGCCGCACGCTCGAGACCGTGCTCGGCTCGCGCGTCGTCACGACTTACATCGACCGCGGCCGCGAGTACCGCGTGATCCTGCAGGGCCAGGCGTCCGACCGCGCCTC
>JANNTO010000014.1:0-3187 GCA_031403675.1 Gammaproteobacteria bacterium
CGCGCTCGGCGCGATCGCGATCCTCGGCATCCCGTTCGACCTGAACGTGGTCGCTGCGCTGCTGACGATCCTCGGCTACTCGGTCAACGACACGGTGGTGATCTTCGACCGCATCCGCGAGCGCTTCAAGTCGATGCGCAAATCGGCGCCTGCCGAGGTGATCGACCGTGCGATCAATGAAACGCTCGCTCGCACGATCATCGTGTCGGGAAGCGCGCTTTCATCGGTGATTTTCCTTGCGGTGCTCGGTGGCGAGACGTTGCGCGGCTTCGCAGTGGCACTCGCGATCGGCATCGTGATCGGCACCTATTCGTCGGTTTATGTCGCCGGCGCGATCGCCCTTGATCTCGGCGCATCGGGCCGCGACTTCATGCCGCCGGAAAAGCGCGGGGAAGTTGACGAGCTGCCTTGAGCCGGCGGCGTTGGAGGGCAGGTGATCGAATTGCTGGCTGACCCGGCGGTCTGGATTTCATTCCTGACCCTGACGCTGCTCGAGGTTGTGCTCGGCATCGACAACATCATTTTCCTGTCGATCCTGGTTTCGAAGTTGCCGCCCGAAATGCAACAACGCGGGCGGGTCCTTGGGCTCGCATTCGCGATGATCACGCGTATCGGGCTGCTGTTCTCGATCACCTGGCTGATCCGCCTGACCGATCCATTGTTCACGGTCCTCGACGAGGAGATTTCGGGGCGCGACCTGATCCTGTTCATCGGTGGCCTGTTTCTGCTGGTCAAAAGCGTCAACGAGATTCACTCCGCACTCGAGGGTGTCGAGGATACCGCCGGCAAGAATGTGAAGCTGCGGACGAAGATTTTGGGTGTGGTGATCCAGATCGGACTGATCGACATCATTTTCTCGCTCGACTCGGTGTTCACGGCGGTCGGGCTCGCGCAGCACATTGAGATCATGGTGGTCGCGATCGTGATCGCGGTGTTCGTGATGATGTTCATGGCGCGGCCGATCAACGAGTTCATCGACCGCCATCCGACCATCAAGATCCTGGCGTTGTCATTCCTGATCCTGATCGGCATCGCACTGGTCGGCGAATCCTTCGACTTCCAGATTCCGAAGGCCTACCTGTATTTCGCGATGGCGTTTTCGGTGGGTGTTGAGATGATCAACATCCGCATGCGCAAGCGCGGCCGGCCGGTCGACTTGCACGGGCCGGAGATGCCGGCGGAGCGACCGGGGAAGCACTGACGGAACGGCGCACGCTCGTGCCGGGACGGGCGGGCTCCCTCGCTCGCTCAGAAGAACGGACATTCGCTCGCTCGGGACCCCGCCCGCCCGCCGCCACGGGACGCCTGCGAAATCGATGCGCTAGACGTTGAGCTTGCTGTGACGCCGGCTATAGCCGAAGTAGATCACAAATCCGATCACGATCCAGCCGCTCATCCAATGCCAGTTGGCCATGAACGCCGGGTAGAACAGGTACAGGCAGGCCGCCGCGCCGAGGATGCAGACCACTGGCGCCGCTGGCACGCGGAAGGTGCGCGGCAGGTCCGGCCGCGTGCGGCGCAGTATCAGCACGCCGATGCAGACGGTCGCAAACGCAAGCAGCGTGCCCATCGACACCAGGTCACCCAGCACGTTGATTGGCAGCAGGCCGGCCAGCACGACCGCGGTTGCGCCGACCACGACGGTGCCGACGTGCGGCGTACGGAATTCCTTGTGGATGCGCCCGAACATCGGCGGGATCAGCCCGTCGCGCGCCATCGCATAGAAGATGCGCGGCTGGCCGAGCATCATCACCAGGATCACCGAGGTCAGGCCGGCGATCGCGCCGATCTCGACCAGCGACTTGAGCCACAGCAGGTTCGGGTAGATCTCGAGCGCGGTCGCGACCGGCCTTGGCGTGCCGAGCATCGTGTACGGCATGATGCCGGTCATGACCGCCGACATTGCGATGTAGATCACCGTGCAGATTGCGAGCGAGCCAAGAATGCCGATCGGCATGTCGCGCTGCGGATTTTTCGCTTCCTGCGCCGCGGTCGAAACCGCGTCGAAACCGATATAAGCGAAGAACACCACGCTCGCACCACGCACCACACCGTCGAAGCCGAACCGTCCCGGGCCCTCTGGCTCCGGAATGAATGGTGTCCAGTTGTCCGGGTCGACGTACTGCAAAGTGAAGGCCATGAACAACAGGATCACGCCGACCTTGATCGCAACGATGATGGAATTGACCGTGGCCGATTGCGAGATGCCGCGATAGCAGAGCGCGGCGACGGCGATTACGATCGCGACCGCGGGCAGGTTGATCAGCGCACCCGTGGGCACCAGCTGGCCATTGACCACGTTGAGCGGCGCATTCGTCAGCGCCGCCGGCAGTGCCAGCGTGGTGCCAAACGCGCTGCCGATCGATTCGAGCAACCCGGTGAAATAACCCGACCAGCCGACCGCGACGGTGGCTGCGGCAAAGGTGTATTCGAGCACCAGCATCCAGCCGATGAACCAGGCAACCAGTTCGCCGAGCGTTGCGTAGGAGTACGAATAGGCGCTGCCGGACACCGGCAGCATGGCCGCGAACTCGGCGTAGCAGAGGCCGGCAAAGCCGCAGGCGATGCCCGCCATCACGAACGAGAGGATGATCGCCGGCCCTGCGTAGTTGGCGGCCGCGTTGCCCGTCATCACGAAGATACCGGCGCCGATCACCGCGCCGATGCCGAGCATCACCAGGTGCCGTGCGGTCAGGACGCGCTTCAGCGTGGGCTCGCCCACCGCCGCGGCATCGGACTCCATGATGGACGTGACGGGCTTGGTGCGGAACAGGCTCATGCTGCGATCCCCCCTGCGAAACCGTAGCGGACTCTAACCCAGGCCCCGGTCGATTGCGAGAGTGGCCGCGGCCCTCATTTGCGAAGCTCGTCGGTGAGAAAGGGCGCGAATGCTTCGATCAGCGCCGTGTAGACGCGCGGACTTCCCGCAACCAGATTGCCGCCATCGCGATAGTCCTGGCCGGTCAACGTGCCGACGCGGCCGCCCGCCTCGGTGATCAGCATATTGCCGGCGGCCGTGTCCCAGGGCGCAAGACCGACTTCCCAGAATCCGTCGAGCCGGCCCGCGGCGACGTAGGCGAGGTCGAGCGAGGCGGCCCCGGGCCGACGCACGCCGGCCGTGTTGTCCATGACGTGTTCGAGCATCGCGAGGTAGGGCTTCAGCCAGCGCTTGTTCTCGCGATACGGG
>JANNTO010000015.1:0-15152 GCA_031403675.1 Gammaproteobacteria bacterium
TTTCCTGGCCGGCCGGCTCAACTTCGCCACCGGGTCAATCAGTTCCGGCAGTGTTACCAATCAAGGGATCATCACGACCCCCTCGGGCGGCAGCGTCATCCTGGTCGCCCCGCAGATCGAGAACAGCGGCATCATCAATGCGCCCAATGGCGACGTCATCCTTGCGGCCGGCCGCACCGTGCGCCTGGGCGACACCGGTGCGCCCAATGTACTGGTCGAAATCCAGGCCCCCGATACCCAGGCCATCAACGTCGGCGAGATCGTGGTGGGCGGCGGCAGTGCGAGCATCTACGCCGGGCTCATCAGCCAGCAGGGTGTGGTTCGTGCCGACAGCGCCAGCGTCAATGCAGCCGGCAGGATCGTCTTCAAGGCCACGAAAGACGTGACCCTCGGCCCCGGCAGCCTGACCAGTGCCAACGGACCAAGCGGCGGACAAATCCTGGTGCAGGCCGGGAGCGGAACCAATCTTGTCTACGGCGAAGTCACCGCGATCGGGGCATCCGGTGTCGGTGGTGGCATCCATCTGCTTGGGCCCCAGGTCGGCGTGGCCGGCGACGCGCGCGTCGATGCCTCGGGCGCTTCCGGCGGCGGCACGATTCTGGTCGGCGGCGACTACAAGGGCGCCAATGCCGCCATCCAGAATGCCCGCGCAACTTACTTCGGATCGGACGCGACGATCACAGCGGACGCGACAAACACTGGAAATGGCGGTCGCATCATCCTTTGGTCCGACGAGGTGACGCGCGCATACGGCCAGATCAGCGCCAGGGGCGGGGCGGCCAGCGGCAACGGGGGATTTGTCGAGACATCGAGCAGGGGTTATCTGGAAGTTACCGCTGCACCCGACTTGACAGCGCAGAATGGCACCGGCGGGACGTGGTTGATCGATCCCTGGGACATAATCATCGACAACAGTGACCAGTTCATTAAACCAGACACCGGAAATCCGATCACCTTCACCTCCGACGAGACGAACAGTCCGACCACTGCACCTTCGCATCTTAGCGCTGCCACCGTTTCAGGCGCGCTCAACGGCGGAACCAGCGTGATTGTCGATACCAGCGGATCCGCCGGAACGCAGGCCGGCAATATTCGTGTTGAAGGACAAATCTTGAAGACTGATGGGGCCAACACATCGCTGACGCTCAAGGCCCACAACAACATCTACCTTCAACCGGGTTCGAGAATCGAGTCTTCAGTCGACGCTTTAAACATAACTCTCAATTCCGATCAGGACGCCAATGGAGCGGGCGCGGTAGGCCTCAGCGGCGCTTCGATCATCACCAACGGCGGCGATCTCGTGATCGGCGGCGGAACGGATCCGCTCACCGGCTTTGCCAGATCGGCAACCGATGCTACTTACGGCGATCTCAACAACGGTGTTTGGGTATTCGCGTCGACAATCTCGGCCGGCGCCGGCGACATTACGATCAATGGCGCCACGAACTCGGCCCCCACCCTGTTCGGTGACGGGGTCACGTTGGGCGATGGGACGTCCATCCAAACCACAACCGGCAATATCTTGATTAGGGGCACCGCGGCTGCCCGTTCAGGCGACGTCAAGTTTGCCGCGGGGGTGCGCGTCGATCTCGGAGCCGCCTTAGGCGGGGAAATTAGGAGTGAGACGGGGACAATTCAGATCTTCGGCACCGGGGCAGGCACGCTGCTTTCGCCGGCGACTTCGGACACTAGCGGCGTCGTAATCCAGCGAGACGCCCTCATTCAAGTCACTGGCGCAGGCACAATCGACATACAGGGTAATGGAGGCACAAGCGCGTCTACCACCGCAGGCGTCCTGCTTCTCGATCGTGCACAGCTCATCGGCGACAGCGGTGGCACGATCATCCTTAGCGGCAGCCCCGGTACGCCGGCGGAACGCGGCGCTATTCAGAATGGCGTTGTCCTAAATAGTTACGGACCTTCCGGCCACGTCTTGGTCCGCGCAGGCGGGGATGGCGGCTCAATCAACATTACGGGACTACCCGCAATTGGCACAGTCGTTGGGAACGCCAATGGTGTTGTTCTGCAGGGAACGGGGACGCTGGTCGAAGCCAAGGGGAACGCAAAGATCACCATCAACGGGACAGGCTCTAATACGTCGCCGGACCTGCTTGGCGATGGGCTCGCTGGAACGCACGGCCTGCTCATGTTCGACGGCGCGCGGATTGAGTCGGAAGCGGGCGCGATAGAGATTACCGGGACCGGCGGCCTGACGACACTTTCCGGACGCGAAACTGGAGGGGTTGTGATGTTCGGTCTCGACACCGCTATCACGACCTCCGGCGGCGCCATCCAGATCGCGGGAATCGGTGGTGGCACGCTGGCAAGCCCGACGGGCCGGGGTGCGCACGGTGTTCAGATAGAAAGCGGGGCGGTCGTCGCCGCAACCGGGGAGGGGAGTGTCAGCATCACCGGGACCATGGGTGTGGCCAACGGAATATTCGATCCCGATTTCACGCGTTTCACCAATGGCGCCATTCGGGCCGACTCGAACGGGGTGAGAGTTACTGGCGGTGGACAAATCATCACCAACTCCGGACCACTGACCATTGTCGGCAACGGCAATGACGTTGGCAACGAAGCGTTCAGCGCATATGGTGTGTTCATCGCGAACTCGGGCAGCGCGGTACGTTCCACTACCGGAAATATTTCCATCACCGGCACTGGTGGCGGCACCGAACTGGGTCGCGCGGGCGGCGATACATTCGGCGTGTTTCTATTCGGCCATGCGACAGTAAGCACAGGTGGCGCCGGCACGGTTCAATTGACGGGAACCGGAGGTTTGACCAGTGGTGGTGTTTCCATCGGTGTGGAGATCTACAACAACTCCGTTGTCAGCGCCGTGGACGGCAGCATTACGCTTGATGGCACGGGGGGGCACTCCACCAACTTGTCCGAAGTGTGGGCCAACCCTTATGCCAACCACGGCGTCGAGTTGGGTTCCGATCCCGGATTGGGGTTCAGCTCGCAAGTTTTCACATCCCGCAACGGCAGCATCCTGATCCAGGGCGTGGCCGGAAATGCCGCGGGCGGAGCTAACGGCGGAGTGGTGCTGCGCGACAACTCCGTGGTTGAGTCGGGTGGTACAGGCACCGTGACGCTTGATGGCACGTTGACTACCGCAGCGTATGGCGTGGCTAATTCGATCGTAGGTGACGGCCAGAATGGCGGCGTTTTCATCAGCGCGGCTTCCACCGTCCGCAGCGGCGTTGGTCTGAGCGAAGGCGGCGGCGGCATCACGATCACGGGTCGAGGTCCCGAGGACGGGACCGGAGCGTCGGCCACGCCACAGCTCTTCGGTGTTCGCATTGCCGGCGGATCATTGGTCGAGAGCGTGGCAGGCGGGGCGATCACCATCTCCGGTGACGTGCGCGATGCACGCACCGCGGGTTTGCAAGGCGTCGCTATTGACGGATCGACAGTGAGTGGCGGCACTGCCAATATCAATATCACTGGAATTGGCGGCGCGACACGGTTTGATGCCGACGGCGTGCAGCTTACCTCGGGCTCGCAAGTGTCCACCACGACCGGGAACATTGTTGTTACCGGATCTCTCAGGCCTTTTGCGGGCGGGAAGAATGTCGAGGGCGTACTCGTATGGGATGGATCGAGAGTATCAACCGGTGGCGGCAATATCACCATCGATGGAACCGGGCCGGGCGCCCCCGGAACGCTTGCCGACACTTCTAACTCGGGCGTTGCCGTAGCAAATGGCGGCGTCGTCGAAACCCTCAACGGTGGGACCATCAGCATCGTAGGTGATGCGGGGTTCTCCGCCAACGGCTTTGCCAGCGGCGTGTTCATTGGCAATTCCGTTTTGTTCGATGCTCTGGGTCCGACAGGGTCTCCGGGCGCAGCACCGCAGGTCATCGCGGCATCTGGCGGGAGCATCACGATCACTGGTTTTGCGGGTAGCCCGGGGCCGGTGACCGGAACCGATTCTTCGGGCGTGGCGATAATCGGTGGCGGAAGCCTCAGTGCTCCATCGATCGAGGCGCAAGGTGGCGGCGGAGTCTCCATTTTTGGCTACGGCCCTGGCTACGTTCGAGACGCAGTTCCCTACATCGATGAAACCAGAGCGGGAACCGGCCGCTCGCAAGGCGTCTACATCGCTGACGGTGCCAGCATTGGTACGCGGTCGGGGAATGGAATACTGGACATCGAGGGCTTCGGCGTCGTCGTACGTGGTCTTGCCGGACCCAGTTTCGATGATCCTTCTATCACCGTGCTGCGCGGCGACCTTTCGGGTGTGGTTCTGAACAATGCATACAATCTCTATACGGACAGCGGTTCACTTCACGTATCAGGGCAAGCTGGATACTCCAACGACGCAAATGCCGTGGACCTCGGTTTCTCGGCGGCTACCGCTGCGCAAGGAGGCGCAGGAATCGTAATCGCGGGGGACGCAACATCTTTGCGTGGCAGCATCTCATCATCAAGCGGGGATATTCACATAGAAGGTGTAGGAGGCGGCACGACGGCAAACCCGATTGGACGGTCGGCCGGGTTGATCATGGTTGGGTATGTCGACGTTTCCACCAGTTCCGAAACCAACATCTTTCTCTCCGGAAACGGCGGCATTACAGAAAACGGAGCGACCTCAGCACTTATCTTCCTCAATTCTGCCGTGACGCTAAATGCGGGCGTCGTCAACCTGACCGGCACAGGCGGTACCAGCGCAAACACATCCCCGACGGCGCGGTATCTGGCAGGTGTGGATCTCAACAATTCCAGCCTTTCTGTGCAGGGGAATCTCAACATCGTCGGTAGCGGTGGCAACGCAGTAGACGGCACCAACCCGGGAGTGTGGATGCACGGCGGTTCTTCCATATCCGTGATAACGCCAGGCGCAGCGATCAACATTACCGGCACGGGTGGCGGCACGGGGGCAGCCACGGGCTTTAACGATGAAAACGATGGCCTTCGTTTCGAATCTGGTACGACCATTACCTCGGCTTCGGGTGCTGTTAACTTGATTGGACAGGCGGGCGCCGGCGGGACGAGCAATGGTGTGAATCTCGGAGTTGAGTCGTCGATCGGATCCGCGGGTGGATCGATCCTGATTCGGGCCGACGCGGGCAATGTGGTGGAAGACGGAATCCTCAACAGTTCTGGTGGAGATATTTCCGTTCAGTCCACTGCAGGCAGTATTACCGGAATCGGGTCCATCAACGCTTCCGGACAAGCAAATCATGTGAACGGCGGCATCGTCACCCTCACTGCATTTTCTTCGATCGATATGCCGAGCGGGAGCATCTACGCGAGCGGCTACGGTGGTGACTCAGCGGGTGGCGGCAATGGTGGGGAAATCCATCTGACCGCAGGCGGAGAGGTCATCGTCGGGACTCTCGACGTTTCCGGTGGGTACGGCAATTCA
This sequence comes from Gammaproteobacteria bacterium, assembly GCA_031403675.1. Taxonomy (GTDB): domain Bacteria; phylum Pseudomonadota; class Gammaproteobacteria; order Steroidobacterales; family Steroidobacteraceae; genus SCUD01. The sequence goes on from JANNTO010000015.1 coordinate 5,378, forward strand.
GCATTTAACAACGGGGCTGGTGGAGCCGGTGGGCTCGTATCCGTTAGTGCTGGAGGCGAGATCAATATCGTTTCCATCGACGCGTACGGCGGATTCGGCGCCAATGGATTCTCCTGCGGCGAGTGTCCTCCGGTGCTCACTGGAGCGGGTGGAAACGGTGGCACGGTAACTCTGTTCAGCGGCCCGGGTCCGGTATCTCTTGGTTACGTAGACGTTTCCGGTGGTGACGGTGGCAGTGGAACTTTGTCTGCCGGTGGTGCGGGTGGTAATGGCGGAACGCTGCACATCGGCATGGATGGTACCGGATTGATGTCAGTCGGCTCTGTCTATGCGTATGGCGGAACCGGCGGCAGCAGTTCTCAGGGCGCGGGAGGAAATGGTGGCCTGGGAGGGGCTGTCAGTTTTTACAATGAGGGTGGCGGCGACATCTCTGTCGAATCTATCTATGCGTACGGAGGCGATGGCGGCCATAGTGATTTCGGCCCCGGCGGCAACGGCGGTCAGGGCCGCACGGTGCAGATTGTCGGCGCCGGATCCGGCAGCAACATTTCCGTTACGGGGACCATCGATGTATCGGGCGGCTACGGAAGCTCGTCGTCCGGGTTCATCGGCGATTCTGTCGTTTCTCTGAATAACGGAGGCGCTGGCGGCAGCGCCGGGCAGATTACGCTGCAGACCGGAGGTAGCAGCAAGAACATAGAGATCACCGGATCGCTCTACGCCTACGGCGGCGGTGGCGGTGATGGAGTGAATGGCGGCGCCGGAGGCCTGGGCGGAATGATCACCGTCGAGGCCAGCGGAACTCTCGACTTCTTCGGTGAGGTGGCGTCCATCTCTGCGTCGGGGGGATACGGGGGTCACGGCACGGCAAACGGAGGGGTGGGCGGAGATGCCGGACCAATTTCGCTGACAGGCGCCAATGTATTCCTCTCGGCCTCGGGAGGAATTACTGCTATCGGCGGGGATGGTGGTAATGGAGATGGCGTCGCCATTGAAGTGGGGTTGACAGGTTTAGGTGGCGTGGGAGGCAGGGGCGGTGACATCACAATCACCGCGACCGGTTCACTTGCAGAAGAAAGCGGAACGCTCAATACATACGCGGTCATTCTGGCGGACGGAGGATTTGGTGGTGGAGGGGCATCGCGTGGCGGGAACGGCGGTAATGGCGGAACCGTAACGATTTCCGGAGCAGCGGTCTTCGCGTCTTCGGCTTTCTGCTTCTGCGAGGGATTCCAGCCGGACATCAGTGCGAGCGCCGGTCAGGGTGGCTACGGTTACAACGGCGCCGCGGGAATCCCGGGCGATCCGGCCGGCGCGATTGATGGCGGACCTGGCGCGGATGGTGGTCACGGCGGGGACGGCGGAAATGGTGGAACGGTTCAGATTACTGCGACGATGCTTACGCTCGATGCTCATGCTGCGTCCATAGGTGGGAGAGGAGGCTACGGCGGTAGTGGTGGTGCCGGCGGCGCTGGCGCCACGAGCAGCTTCGACGGAACCGGCGGCAATGGCGGGCCTGGCGGCAACGGCGGAAACGGTGGTCAAGGCGGAGTCGCGGGCACGATCAATCTATCGGCAATTGACTCGATTTCGATCACGAGTACGGGCGGTCTCGATGTATCGGGTAGCCTGGGTGGGTCCGGCGCTGCGGGTGGTGCGGGGGGCGCTGTCGCCTTAGGCGATACCACGTTGTGGCAGGCCACCTATGGCGTGCTTGCTGGCAATGCACCCAACGGCTTGTACGGCGCTAATGGGATTTCAGGTGTTGGTGGAGACGGTGGCAACGCGGGCAGCGTCACGATTGCAGTGACAGGCCCGAATACACCTGTCATCGACATTGCGGGTTCGATCTATGCAGATGGCGGAAATGGCGGTTATGCGTACGACATTTGGTTCTCTTCTGGTACCGGCGGTACGGGCGGGCAGGGTGGTTCGATTGTCATATCGGGCATCGGATCTGATGTCAGCGTTTCCGGAACGGTCGAGGCCTTCGGTGGATGGGGCGGTGCTGCGCAATACGGGTCGGGCGGTGCGGCCGGCAGCGGCGGTCTCATCGACATTGGGAACAACGGATTGAATCCCATTTCGAGCGCCACCATCGATGGAACGCTTGCAGTCGTCGGGGGTGTTGGAGGCGATAGCCAATTCGGCAGCGCAAGTGGGGGTGAAGGTGGTTCCGCTGGCACCGTGCAAATATCCGCTTCCGGCCTGGTCACCTTCAACGGCTACATCGAAGCTGGAAACGGCGAAAACATCGACAACGATTACTACGGATCGGGTCAGGGCGGTGCGGGATCCAACCCTGGTGGCGGGGGTCAGGGCGGGAATACCTTCTTCAGTGCAGACGGTGGTGTAGTTATCACTTCCTCAGCTGTGATTGATGTTACCGGCGGGCGGGGCGGTGACAACAATAGCGAAGGTGAGTCTGCGGGTGCGGGTGGTGGAGGCGGGCAGATCTCCATCACTAGCAGCGCAGGCAGCATTAGCCTGGACGGAAGGTTGGTTGCCGATGGATTTGGATCTGGAAGTGGCCCTGTCGAATCGTCATTACAGGCAGGAATGGGTGGTTTGGTCTTCATTAACGGTGGGTTCGGCGTAGACATATCCGGTTTCATCAGTGCGCGCGGTGGAGAACAGTCATCCGGGGGCGCTGGTGGCGATGGAGGTTTCATCGACCTTTATGCAGTGGATCAGTTATCCGCAATCTCTATTACCGACACGCTTGATGTGTCGGGTGGCAACGGGGGATCTTTCAGTAGCGACGGCCTTGGTGGTGCTGGGGGCAATGCCGGCACGATACAAATGCTCCACTTTGGAAGCGGATCGATCGACGTCTCAGGCGACATCGATGCGTCGGGTGGTTTCGGCGGTAGCGCCTTTGACGCTGTCGGCGGTACAGGAGGCAATGGTGGTGTCATCAACATTATCAAGTTCGCCGGCGGCACGGTAACAGTATCGGGTTCAATCACCGCGGCCGGTTCTGAAGGTGGTGCCAGCTTTACCTCCAATGGCGGATCGGGCGGCGGTGGAGGGAGACTGACCATCGACAATGGCGGCCCAGGCGGTGACGTAGTGCTCTCCGGGTCGGTCATCGTGAGTGGAGGAACGGGCGCCGCAAACTTCAATGGCGGCGGCGATGGCGGCAACGGTGGTACGGGCGGCACCATTTCCGTAAGGTCTGGCGGTGCAATCACCGTCAGCGGCGATCTGATCGCAGGGCATGACGACGCACTCATAGCCGGCGGAGGGTTCGGCGATACGGGTGGCGCAGGCAACCACGGCGGAGAAATCACGCTGAATTCGGTCGACGGGATTACGATTGCCAACAGCGGCGTTTTGGACGTAACCGGGGGTCACGGCGGTAGCGGTTCGGTGGACGGTGGCGATGCTGGCGATGCGGGGACGGTGACCCTGACGACAAGCGGATCGGGCGCAAACATTCAATTCGATGGCACGATCATTTCCTTCACCGGGGACGGCGGATACGTTTCGACTGGGTCCGAAGGTACACCCGGGAACGGCGGGCAAGGAGGCTCAATTACGCTGTCCGCGAGCGGCGATGTCATCACCGGAGCGACGAGCGCGATTGGGGCGACCGGCGGCACCGGTGGTTTTACCACTGGTGGTGAAGGCGGAGTTGCCGTTGGTGCTGTCGGTGTCAATGGTGCAGGTGGCTCAATATCGATCGTGGGAACCGATGTCGCTCTCGGAGGCGCGCTGTTTGCGAATGGCGGCTTCAACGACGGTGACGCGACCCCCGACCAGTTGGGCAGCGGCGGCAACGGTGGCTCGATCTCAATCTTTGCGAGCCAAGCCGTTTCGTTGTCGGGAAGCTTCAACGTTTCGGGCGCGGGTGTTTCACTCTCGGATGCCCGTGCTAACGTATCAGGCGGCAGCGGCGGATCGGTCGAGATTTATTCCGACACAGACATCATCTTCGGCGGCCCGACATCTTTCAATGCGGACGCGGGTACCTCCAAAGGATTTCCCGAAGGTTTTCCCGGCAATGGATCCGTCACGCTAACCACATTGATTGGATCCGTGACCCAGAATGCGTTGTCGCCCGTCAATGTTTCCATAGGCACTGATTTGGTATTCGATGTCGCTGGCAATGCGACTCTGGACGATCTTGACAACCAGATTCCAGAAATTAGTGGCGCCGTGGGTGGAAACCTGGACGTGACGTCATACAGTCCGCTGCGGTTCGCCAACGGCAACCTGACGGTCGGCGGGAATATTCGCGCAGAGTCCTTCGAGAATCCTAAACTGTTCGATCCAACCTGTATTTCGTCGTCCTGCATCATCGTGCGTTCCAACGTCTTTGCAGGCGGCGCAGTGTCGTTTTATTCGAACGATCTTGTGATAGAGGATGGACAGGGAAAGGTTGCCACTGCGCTCGTTGACCCGGCCTTGAACTACGTGCTGTGGGCGCCATCGACACAGGGAACGGACGTGATCCTCGATGAGCTGGCCGATATTGGCAGTTTCATCCAATCTCCACGATTGATTTTCGGCGATCCTGCGCCTGCGAACCTCGGGGCAATCGGAAATCTGGACTGGACGGCATCGATCGCAACGTCCGCAGAGCTCGGATCGATTCAGCAAGTCGAAGCCTATGCCACGAACATCAACTTCCAGGGCTCGTTCGGGGAGTTCTTCAACGGCAACTATCTGACGACGTCCGTCGAGTTCAAGGCAACCAACGACCTGAACGTGGGTGGCGAGAACTTCTCGCATATTGCGCTGGCCGACGGGCGGAATCTGTCGCTGATTGCCGACGCCGACTCGAGCGGTGCAGGTGACCTGCATATCGGCGGGCCTTCCTCGGTCGGCGTGCACATCGAGATCGAGGGTCAGGGTGGAGTCGCGGAAACGATGACGCTGTCGGGTCACAACGTCTTTATCAATGACGGGCCCGTCGAGACCTCGACGAGCATTTTCCAGTTCGGCGCCAACGGGGTGCAGAACGTTACCGCCGCGAACAACATCGAGATCGTCTCGTCGGCTGAAGGGGTCGAACTCTGGGGTTTTGGACAACAGAATCTGACCGCCGGCGGCAATCTCCTCCTGGAGAACGGATCGCTGTCGCTAGCTCATGTCGACGTGTATGCGGGTACGGGCCAGGCGGTCATGGCGAATTCGCTGACATTGATCGGCTCACTGAGAGGCGAATTTGTAGCGCTCACCAGCGAATCCGGCACGCAGAGCATCACAACCACCGGGTCAGGACCCAATGGCTGGGGCATCGAGTTGGTCAACAACGGATCGGCCCTGGAAGGCTCCGCGCCAGCGGTGATGCTGTCGAACTTCAATGGCGCGCAAACCATCGCGGTCAGCAATTCGAACGGTATCTCTCTGCAGGCAAATTCCGGCGGGGAGACCCAGATTTTTGCCCAGGGTGATCAGGAGATCACACTTTCCGGCACCGGCGATAACCAATTGAGAATCGTTGCAGACGGCGCCGGCGCCTTCGTCGGCAGCGACGGTGTGCAGACCATCCTTGCGGGAGTGAGCGATGAAACAGGTGGCGTCACGCTGATGGCGGGGTCGGTGGACGGTGCCGATGCCAACCTTTTCGGCAACATCAGCCAGGAGATCTTGACGTCGGGAGACCTGCGTGTGATCGGCGGCACCGATTCCGAGAGTCGCGCCGAAGCAATCATCATTTCGCTGGGGGCGCAGGACATCACGGCAAAATCGATTACGATCCAAGCGGTTGCGGGACCGGTCAGTAGCGGCCTACTTGCACCGAACGGCAATCAGAACCTCACCACCACCGGAGCTGCGGACAATGGCTTCGGGATAACGATCGAGAATGTTGGTGCGACCGGTTCGGACCAAACTGACGTAACGTCGACCGCGTTCATCGTCAATCGTATCGGTAACCAGGTGATCGATGTCTCCGACTCTGCCGGCATTCTGATCTCGGCAAGTGACGGCGACGCAGCGGGCATTTTTGGTGAGGGAGCCAGTCAGGCAATCACGATCCATGGTTCCGGTAACAACCAACTGGTCATAGCAGGTGGCGTAGGTTTTGCAGAAGTATTCAGTAACGGACCCCAGACCGTGACGGCTGGGTCAGCTAACGACGAATCCGGCGGCATTGTGATCTCCGGCGGAACCGGCGCAGGCGCCTACGCCCAGATCTCCTCGCTCGGCGACCAATCGATCAATACTGTTGGCAATATCGTGCTAACGGGTGGCAGCGCCGACTTCGCCGAAGCTGACATCACCAGCGCCGGGGCGCAGACGATCAACGCAACTGACATCGAACTGATTGGCGGCAGCGGATTCCGCGCACTAGCCGATCTGTCGAACGACAGGTCGGGAAACAACGGACTTCAGAAGATCACCGTGTCGGGAACCGTCTCGCTTACTGCAGGCTCGGGCAACTCGTCCGAGGCCGTAATCGCCAGCGGCGGGGAGCAGGAAATCGACGCCAATGCCGTCACACTCGAAGGCGGGACCGGCACATTCTCTGCCGCCATTATCGATGCCGGAGGCGACCAAACCATCATCTTCACCGGCGTCAGCCCGACACTGAATATCAGGGGCGGCAGCGGCGGAGAAAGTTCGGACAATCGCGCCGAGATCAGCGCGCTGGGCAACCAGACGATCACAGGCGATCCTGATGTGACGATGACCGGTGGCGGCAACGGTCTGAGTGACGCGGTTATCAGCATAGACGTGGATGGCGTTTCACCGCTGACGCAGACGCTGCATTTTTCCAGCCTGACCATGCAGGGCGGCACGGGATTCAGTTCTCCCGCGGTCATCAGCGCCCCCAACCAGGACATCACCGTGCTGGGCGATGTGACCATGAGCGGCGGCGACGGTGCGGATGGGCTCGCGGCGATAGGCCGCAGCCGCGGGCCCGCCAACATCACGCTGGATGCTGGCAGTCTGACAATGACAGCGGGCGCGGGGGTTGTGGTGGCGCCGGCCGAGCCGGGCGAGTTTGGCTATGGCGCGATTGCCTTGATCGGGGCGGTGGAAGCCAATACGGCGAATGTCTCTATAATTAGCGGCGGGAATATTGTCCTGACCTCCGATACGGAAGCGGGAAACGCCGCGGTCATCGGCTCTACGGGTGGCGGCATCATCAGCGTCACTTCCACGGCCGGCAGCATCACCTTGAGCGACAGCCTGGCGACCATCAGCGGCGATAGTGTCGCCGTTTCGGGGTTCTCGGGTGTTTCCATTGGCGGCACGTTAAACGCTTTGGGCGGAGCCCTGGAAATCAGCGCCAGCGCCGGTGATGTCGATATTCAGAACGCCACCCTGTATGCGGACGGTATTATCGATCTGTCGGCTGCCAATGGAGCGGTCGTAGTCGGAACGCTTGCGGAAATCACTACGATAGCCGGCACGGTCAATCTGGATACGCCGACACTGTTCCTGGCGAGCGATTTCACCATTCCGGTGGCAAGCGAGTGGGAATTCGCGTTTCCGGCAACGCCATTCACGATTGACGGCGCGACAGGCGTAACCTTGATCAACCAGGGAACGTTGACGCTGGGAACGACAACAGTGAATACCGCGCTCGACAACCAGGGAACGATCAACGTGGCCACCGGCACGCTCGCCCTCAACGGCGGCGGCGCGGGCAACTACAACGTCGCTTCCAGTGCGTTGCTGGATTTCGTGGGGGGTACTTTTGCGCTCGGCTCGGTCAACGGCGCAGGTGACGTTGATGTGACCGGCGGTGACGTGACCCTGGGAGCGGACTCCTCCATTGGCACGCTGGATATCAGCAACGGTGCATTGTCGGTCGACAGCGAGACGATGCTCGCAATTGCGGGAGCATTTGGCCTGTCCGGCGGCACTCTGTCCGGTGGCGGTAACGTGTCGGTTGGCGGGCAGTTCTCGTGGACTGGCGGCACGGCAAGCGGTGCGGGCTCCTTTAGCGCCGCCAGCGCGCAGTTCGGTGGGGCAACGAAGCAGCTCGACGGCCGCACCATGACCATCAATGGGGCGTTGAATTTCGGCGGCACCACCTGGCTCGACATGTTCAACGGCGCGGTGCTCACGGTGAACGGACTCGCGACGCTGGATACGAGCGCGATCGGCTCTTCGTTCTTCGGCATCAACAGTGTCGCCGGCGCGGCTTCTACGGCGAATTTCCTCGGCGGCATCACCAAGCTTGGGGCGCAGCCCTTCGACCTCGCGGTGCAGGCCAACACGACCGGCACAGTGCGCTCGCAAGCGGGGCAGCTCGCTTTTGATGCAGGTTTTACGGGAGCCGGTGGAGGAACGCACACCAACACCAGCTTCATCGCCGATTCCGGTGCGGAAATCAGCTTCTTGCGCGGCACGCACATTGTGAACGGTGACGTCAGCTTCGGCGGGGCCGGGCAGACTCATATCTGGGCCAACGGCACCGCTGCGCAATTCGTGGAGGACGAAGGGGGCGGCACGCTGAGGAACAACGGCCTGCTGTTGGTCGACACCGGCGCAAGCCTCGGCGTTGATCTGACCAATGCGGGAACGTTGACGTTTGGCAGCAGCACCGTCTCCGGCAATCTGAACAATCAGGGGACGATCAACGTATCCAGCGGGACGACCAATCTCAGCGGCAGTCTGACCAGCACGGGTGCAGGCACCGTCTTGAACGTCAACGGTGGCACCTTGTCCGGGGCGGGTTCCGTCACCGCGCCGGTTCTAAATCTTTCTGGGGGCGACCTCAATGGCACCGGTAACTTGACGGTGAACAGTAACTTCACGCAAACCGGTGGAGCCGTTGGTGGCAACTATCAGCAACTTGCCTTGGCCCATCAAGGTGATTTCCTTATTCAACAGCAAGGCTACAGCGCCCAGAACACTCTGGCGCTTGCCGCCTCCGGACTGATGACCGTCGATGGCCGGTCGCTCATCGCGCCTAACGTAATTCTCGTCGGAGGCACTGGCGTCACGCTGCGCTCATCGACAACAGCGGAATCAAGGGCGAATGCCACAACCAGCCTGAACGTCAATACCCTGAGTCTTGTACTCGATGGCGCCAACGGGCGGGCCAAGCTTGAATCCGCCGGGACCATGGACATCCAGGCAGCGACGGTCACCGTAATCGCGGGCGCCTTTGCAGCGAGCATCGACCCGACCTCCCTGAACGTTACCGCTACTGGAAACATCGTTCTCACGGGAGGTTCGGGCACCAAAGCCAGCGCCGTAATGTCCGGCCAGAACGTGACCGTCACCGCCGCCAATATCTTCCTGAGCGGCGGCAGCGGCAGCGACAGCTTTGCGGTGATCGAAGCGACGCCGGGTAACGCAATAGTGACCGCGAACCTCATCGTCATGAATCCCGGCACCGGGACCAATGCGGATGCGATCATGATCGCGCCGCCGGGAAGTCTGACGGTCAATGCGCAGAGCTGCACCGGATGCGTTGTTCTCGGATCCGATCCACTGCTCGACCAGGGAACCAACCAAGGCCTGTTCGGAACCCGCGTCGTGCTCGAAGGGGGAATCGCCGTTCCCAACCTGCCGCGGATCGAAATCGACAACAGCATCATCTACGCGGCCTCGTTGGCCAACTCTGGCGGCAGTGCAAATACCGAGTATTCGGAAGAAGAGAAAAAGTCCGAAGAGGGCGCCGATACGGAAGGTGATGAAAATGTCAGCAAGCCCAAAAAGACCTTGCCGGCTTGCGCACTATAGCGCGCTGCTGGTCGCGCTGATCCTGCTCGGTCCGGGAGCCTGGGCCGCGCCGGCGGGCGAAGTCACGCACGTCAGTGGCGCATTGTTATTGCGCAAGGCTGACGGCTCCTCGAAAATC
>JANNTO010000016.1:0-2470 GCA_031403675.1 Gammaproteobacteria bacterium
CACGCAAACCGATGCGCTCGGTCACACATCGGCCGGGATCCGGACCGCCTGGGGTCGTCTCACGCAGGTCATCGACGCGGCCGGTAACAGTACGCGCTATGAATACGACGCCTTCGGAAATCTGTCTCAGGTTCGTGATGCACTGAACAATGTGGTCGCCGCGATCGGCTACAACGCGCGTGGCATGAAACTCTCCCAGACCGACCTCGACATGGGCGGCTGGACCTGGACTCGCAACGCGCTCGGAGAAACCACGGCGCTGCGTGACGCGAAAAACCAGTCGTTCAGTTTCTCCTATGACCTGTTGGGCCGCATCACCAGCCGTGTGGCTCCCGATGGCACCAGCACGATGACCTGGGGAAGTTCGCCAACGCAACGAAACATCGGCCAGCTGGCGAGTCTTGCTGATGCTGGTTACTCGGAGAGCCACAGCTACGATGCATTCAGCCGGCCCGCGTCCCGCACCATCGCATCCGATGCCAGTTATCGCTACGACTACGCCTACAACACGCTCGGTCTGCTCGATTCCATGACCTATCCGTCGACCGGGTCGACGACTCGTTTCAAGGTCGGCTACGAATATGACGCGGGTCAGCTATCGCGTATCAGCGATGCAAATGCGCCCACGACGACTTACTGGCGGCTCAATACCCTGGACGCCGCCGGCCATGTGATCGACGAGTCGCTCGGCGCCGCAGTGCGCGTCGTAACCGGATTCGATCCGCTGAGCGGCGCGATGGATTACCGGCAGGCCGGAGTTGGCAACAACGCAGCCATTCAGAATCTTTCCTACGCCTGGGACAACAACGACAACCTGATCCGGCGCGAGGACCTGAACCGCGGTCTGGCCGAGGAGTTCCGCTACGACGTTCTCGATCGCCTTGACGAATCACGCCGAAATGGGGCCATCAACCTCGACCTGGACTACGATGCGATCGGCAACATCCGCTGGAAATCCGATGTCTGCCCCGGCACGACGCCCTGCTACGGCTATCACGCGACCCGCAAGCATGCGGTAGCAACGGTCGCTGGCCAGGTTTACAACTACGACGCCAACGGCAACATGACGAGTCGCGGCGGCGCTGCGATCGGCTGGACCAGCGACAACCTGCCGGTTTCCATCGCCGGCGCCAGTGGCAACAGCAGCCAGTTTTCGTACGGACCCGTTGGCAACCGCTGGAGGCAGGTCGCAAGGCACTCCGGCACGACGGAAACGACGATCTATGCCGGTGAACTGGCCGAGAAGGTCACGCGCGCCGGTGTCACCACCTGGCGGCAGTACGTGCTGGCGCCGACCGGAGTCGCTGCGTTGCGCTTGCGTAACGCCAGTGGATCGACCTCGACGCGTTACCTGACGCACGACTTTCTCGGCAGCACGGACCGAATTGTCGATGCGGCAGGAAATCCAGTGGTTGCTGAGAGTTTTGCGGCATTCGGACAGCGTCGCGGCACCGGCTGGACCGGTCCGTCCACGGCCTCGGAACTTGTGACGATCGGAGCCAACACACGCGATGGGTTCACCGGCCACGAGCACCTCGACAATCTCAACTTGATTCACATGAATGGCCGGGTCTACGACCCGCGTCTCGGACGCTTCATCAGCGCGGATCCGTACGTGACCGCGCCGTTTGACGGCCAGGGCCTCAATCGCTATGCCTACGTCTGGAATAATCCGCTCGGATTCATCGATCCCAGCGGTTTCGATGGCGAGGCGCCGTGCATGCAGACCCAGCAGGGCAACTGCGCGCAGATCACGGTGATCGGCGTCAGTTGGCTCGCCTATTTCCGCTACGTCGGCGGCGCAGGATTCAGCCAGATGGAATCCGCATCGCAGCGCGACCCCTGCGGTCAGGACAGCAGCGCCCTCGCTTGTGCCATGCAAAGCGGTCGGTTCGTTTCGCCATCGAGCATTGTTCTGACCGCCGGCACGAAAGCAGATTCGACGCTGGCGGGCAGCTCGACGCAGAACTACCTGCAAGGGGCAGCGGCGCGCCTCGGCAACATCGCGATCAGCTCGTCGCCCGTTACATGGCTGTTTGGCGCCAACCCCGACTTTGAATGGTTCGACGTACCCGACAGCGCGGCCGGTCAAGCCGGCGCGATGGCGGGGAACATCGGGTACTTTATCGGCGGGGCGGCCGGAATCGTGCGCAGGGGCGGATCGGAGATCATCGGTGCGGCGCCGAGCCAGATTGCGCGGTCTTTCCAGGGATTTGGGAAGTATCCTGGCATCGACCGGTTCAAGGACATCATGCTGAAAAAGGGAACCGTCCTGTATTCGGGTTTTCCGGGCCAGACCGCCTTCTATACGAGCGCTGGTGCGATGCGCCGCAGTGGTGGAAGCGCTGGTTCTCTTTACGATGGACTGCAGATTGCGTTGTCAAAGAACTACCCGATGCGCACGAGAATGGCAGCCTATGAAGTGATGGAAGACACGCCGGCCGCCTTTGGCCTTGCCATCAAGAATGGG
>JANNTO010000017.1:0-5750 GCA_031403675.1 Gammaproteobacteria bacterium
AGCCAGCTCTATGCCGAGGCAATCGCCGAATACGTCGGCGCGCGCGGCGCCAAGGCGCTCACGACTAGATTGAACACTGTTTACGGGAAGGAGTCGTCAGAGGTCGATCCCGCGCTCAAGTACGCCCAGCTCGAGCGGCTGAGCCGTGAAGCGTGGTGAGATCTGGTGGGCGACGTTGCCGCCGCCCTCCGGCTCCGGGCCAGGATTCCGGCGACCGGTCCTCGTCATCCAGTCGGACCCGTTCAACGACAGCCGCATCTCCACCGCCATCGTCGCGGTGATCACGTCCAACCTGGCGCTCGCCGACGCGCCTGGCAACGTCCGCGCCGCCAAGGCTGAATCGGGATTGCCCAGGCCCTCCGTCGTAAACGTCTCGCAGGTCCTGACCATCGACAGGGCGTTGCTGACGGACCGGGTTCGGCCGCTCTCAGCCGAGGTGATGCAACGCGTCGATAACGGCCTGAGGCTGGTGCTCAACTTGTGAAGCGAATTCCGCGGTTCCGCTGAGCGAGTCATGGCGCGGACTTGGTCAACCACTACTATATAGCTCCGGCCGGCCTTGGTGAGGAGACCGGGGTTGGGGTGCGGATGTCACCATGGTCTCCCCGCCGGTACGCGCTATCATTCGAGGAAGACCCATGCCCAAGCTTGTCTTTACCTACTTTGACTTCGACGGCGGCCGCGGCGAGGCCGCGCGCCTGGTAATGCACCTTGGCGGCATCGCATTCGAGGACAAGCGCATTGCGGGCAAGGACTGGCCTGCGCTGCGCGACAAGACGCCGTTCCAGGCAATGCCGGTGCTGGAAGTGGACGGCAAGATGATCGCACAGTCCAACACCATCAACCGTTACCTCGGCAAGCTTGCGGGCCTGTACCCGAAGGACGACTGGCAGGCGGCGCTGGTCGACGAAGTGATGGACGCAGTCGAGGAAGTCTCCACCAGGATCGGCAACACCATGGCGCTCGAAGGCGAAGCCAAGAAGAAGGCGCGCGAGGCGCTAGCGTCGGGTTCCATCCCGCGTTTCCTGCAGCAGATCGAGGCCCGGCTCAGGGCGGGCGGTGGCGAGTGGTTTGTCGAAAAGCGCCTGACCGTCGCCGACCTGAAGTGCTTCCTGTGGATTCGCTGGCTCAAGTCCGGGGCGCTGGATCACGTCCCTGCCGACATCGTGGACCAGCACGCGCCGCTCCTGGCGAAGCACCTGGAGCGGGTCAACAACTACCCGAAGATCGCGGCGTACTACGCAGCGCGCGGGAAGTGACCCGAGTTGCCAGCGGCAGCACGGCGCTTGTGAGAATACCGCCATGAGCAGGGGCCGCCGGAAATCTCATTCCGCGACATAGTCCGGCGACACTTCGGGAGGATTTCCGGCAGTCGTGAACTCCTTCGTCGGCATCACTGATTCTCACTGGTTTGAACTGTTGCGCAGGCAAACCGGCCTCGAGGGCGTCAATTTCTGGTAGCCGGGGGCAATCGCCGATTTCACGCTGCCGTCTCGATCGAGAACATTTGCTGGCATAACGAAAGCTGGTACCTCGGGAACTGACCGATCGCTTTGACTCTCCTGCGATGCTCAGTGAATCTCGAGGAACTCGAATAGTGGTCCATAGTCGCGACCATCCGCTGCGCGCAGGGCAGCGACATAGCGTTCACGCGCCTCTCCAGGCGCCACGAGGTCGCTGTCTCCCCACGTAAACCGCGACTCGTCATTTGCAACGAGCAGCAGGTCGACAAACGTGCGCGCCAGTCGGCCGTTGCCGTTGGAAAACGGATGGATCTGCACGAGGCGATGGTGCAGGCGCGCCGCGATCTCCCGAATCGGATAGCTATGACCATCCACTTGTGCCGCAACATCCTGAAGTAGCTCGTGTACAGCCAGTGGGATCCGCTCAGGCGCGATTCCGATGTTCTTTTCGGTTGTTCGCCATGCGCCGGCCCACTTCCAGGTGGCGCCAAACAACCTTCGGTGCAACCGCTTCTCGAAGTCCGCCGACAGAGCATCTTTGTGGCGGCGGGCAAAGGCCCATCGCTCGCCTTCTACGATGTTGTCGTGTTCCCATTCATTGAGATCACGTTGCGATGCGATGTGCGACGGGATCAGCGCGCGGGCTTCGTCTGGATCGACCGGCGTGGAACCGCCGGCACCCACCGCGTTCACTCCCACAGTTTCCGGCGGCTGCCGCTGAGCAGCCTCTCGATCTCACGCTCGAGAGCACGCTCCTTCTCCCGGACTCCCAACCCCTGGCCTTCGAGCTGCATCGAGTAGTCGGTTCGGCGTAGTGTCCGGCGCGCAACCGTCTCCGCGCGTTCCCGGATCATCTGATGCAACGGCTTTTTTGGGACAAGGGCATATACGAGTTCGCAGTCCATCGCTTCCGCAATTTCCCGCAGCGAATTGAGCTGGATGGATTCAACGGCTTCGCGTTTCTGGAGGACGAGCAAGGTTTGGGGCTTGCGCCGAAGACGCTTGGCGAGTTGCCGATTAGTCATGCCAAGCGCTTCGCGAATGGCCCGAATCCAGCCGCTGGAGGGCTTGGTTCTGGTAGCAATGTTGCCAAACGGCCTGAGGGTGTCTTCAAGCTGTTGAATAGACATAGTTTTTCCGAATTCCATGGTCTAATTGTGACAGCCTATAGGCTGTTTTCCTCTATGAATAAACAGCTTATAAGCTGATTATAGGTGAAAATCAATATCGAGCGCCTAGCCCATCCAAAACCATGCCGAAGTACTCTCATGCGGCACGGGAACCCTGGCCTGCAGGACGGTAACGGATTTGGACAACTCCACCCGCCGGCTGATGATCGACGCCGCCACTCGCGGCGCGAATTACCTCGAATCGCTCCAGACGCGGCCCGTGTTCCCGCGTGATGCGGATGTCGAGCGTTTGCGGGATGCGTTGCGCGGCGATATGCCCACCGGACCGATGCCCGACATCGAGGTCCTCGCTTTCCTCGACGGCTACGGCTCGCCGGCGACCGTCGCTTCCGCCGGTGGCCGCTACTTCGGCTTCGTCACCGGCGGCGCGCTCCCCGCCACTGTCGCCGCGCACATGCTCGCGACCGCCTGGGACCAGAACAGCTTCAGCTACATCAGCTCGCCCGCGGCGGCGCTGTTCGACGAGGCGGCGTTGCGCTGGCTGAAAGAAATCTTCAGCATGCCCACCGAAACGGTGGGCGCTTTCGTGCTGGGTGACACGGCCGCAAACTTCACCGGCCTTGCAGCGGCGCGCCACGCCGTGCTCGCGCGGGCTGGCTGGAATGTCGAGGAACTGGGGCTTCGCGGCTCGCCCGAGGTCGCGGTGATCGTCGGCGAAGAAGCGCATGCCACGATCTTCAAGATCCTGCCGCTGCTCGGCTTCGGCCGCGCCCACGTCGTGCGCGTGCCGGCGGACGATCAAGGGCGGATGCGCGCCGACAAGCTGCCACCGATCCATGGGCCGACGATTGTCTGCCTCCAGGCGGGCAACGTGAATTCCGGCGCCTTCGATCCGGCGCCCGCCATCATCGACTGGGCGCACGCGGGTGGCGCGTGGGTGCACGTGGACGGCGCGTTTGGCTTGTGGGCCGCGGCTTCCGGGAAACGTCGTCACCTGATCCAGGGCTACGAACGCTCGGATTCCTGGGCGACGGATGCGCACAAATGGCTGAACGTCCCGTATGACTGCGGAGTCGCCTTCGTGCGCCATCCCGAGGCGTTGCGAGCGGCGATGTCGATCAGCGCGGACTACCTGCTGCTTGGCAAGCACCAGGATGCTATCGACATTACGACCGACGGCTCACGGCGGGCGCGAGGGGTTGATGTGTGGGCGGCATTGCAGTCTCTCGGTCGGCAAGGGCTCGCCGAACTCTTCGATCGGAACTGCGACCAGGCGAAGCAGCTCGCGCAGGAGCTTTCGGCAGCCGGTGTCGAAGTTCTGAACGATGTCGTGCTGAACCAGGTCGTTGTGGCGTTCGGCGACCACGAGCGCACCAAGCGTGTCGTCGCGGCCTTGCAGGAAGCCGGCGGCTGCTGGTGCGGCGGGACCCGGTGGCACGGCCAGGAAGCCATGCGGATCAGTGTGAGCTCCTGGGCGACGACCGAGGAGGACATGCGTGCGACGATTCGGGCCATTCTTGCGGCTGCGAAACGGTGAGCGAGCCGCAATCCCTGTCCTGTCCTTACTGCGGCGAAGCCGTGGAACTCGTTATCGACGAAGGTGGCGGCAGCACGCAGTCTTTCGTCGAGGATTGCTCGGTGTGCTGCCGGCCCTGGCAAGTCGAGGTCACGCACGATCCGGAGGATGGCTGGAGCGCAACGCTACGGACCTCGGACGAGTAAGGCCCGGCAGGCGCAGTTCACCTCCTCGGGCAGTTTCCAGGCCTGGTCAGCGGGTTAGCGAAATTCTTGCGGGTTTGGGTGGGACTTTTGGGCTTGTCATGACAGTAGTACATCTTAGACCGGTCGAATGAGAGCTACGCGGTATCGGGAGTAACCTACGCTCCTGGGAAGTCAGGGGGGTGCATGAATCTATCTCGACGCAGCCTGTTACGGAATGCCGGCGGCATCGCCGCGCTGCCACTCTTCGCCAACCGGGCTGTTGCCGCGATATTGCAACAGCGCCCCGACCTGATTCTCCACAACGGGCACCTCATCACGATCGACCCGCGGCAGCCCCGGGCCGAGGCCATCGCCATCGCCATCGCCGGGGATCGCATCGTCGCGGTCGGCTCGAACGACGACATTCTCCACCTCGCCAACGGCAGCACGAAGAAGATCGATCTCGGCGGGCACACGGTCGTGCCGGGGTTCATCGATGCGCACTGCCACCCGGCCTACGCCGGGCGGCGACATCTGCGCTTCATCGACTGCGATCTGCGCTCGATCGGCGCGATCCAGGCAGCCATTCGCGAGCGTGCCGCGAAGACGCCGCCCGGCGAATGGGTTGTCGGCTTCAAGTACGACGACACCAAGACGGCCGAGCGCCGCTTCCTGACGCGCGAGGATCTCGATGCAGCCGCGCCGGAACATCCGGTTTACATCGCGCATCGCGGCGGCCACACCGGCTACTCCAATTCCCTCGCCTTCAAGAAAGCCGGCATCGACGACAAGACGCCGGATCCGGTCGGCGGACAGTTCGTACGCGATCCGGCGACCGGGCGCCTGCACGGGCGATCGCTGGAGCGTGCCGCAGAGGTGTTCGAGCAGCTGATTCCGGCCTTCGGCACGACCTCACGGGAAGAGGATCGCGAGGCCGTCAAGCTGATCACCAGCATGCTGGCCAAGGCGGGCATCACCTCGACAACTGATGCGTCCGGCACACCCGATGATCTGCGCGCCTACCAGGACGCGCACGCCGCGGGCGAACTCTCGACGCGCGTCAACTGCATGATCGGCTATGCGCACATCGACGCCATGATTGGCGCCGGCGTGCGATCCGGCCTCGGCGACGACTGGGTACTGGCGCTGCGGCAGGCACGCCGAAGTTCCTCTAGAGAGGTGGCCTCATGAAGAAGCGGATTGCAGCTGCGGCACTGGCGGTTGGCGTGGCGATCGTCGGTGCGCCGACGCCCGCTCAGGCCGCTTGCTCCAACTCGGCGTTGCAGGTGTGCGCCTCGGTGAGCGCGTTCTACAACACCAACGGGCGCCTCATCATCCGGGTGTGGAATCTGTTCGGGGCCAGCGGCGTCAGTCACGTGATGACGTTCGTCGGCCTGGGCAGTGCCACCTGGAGCGGGACCGCGACCCTCCAGGCGGCGCGGTTCAACGGCAACAC
>JANNTO010000018.1:0-1536 GCA_031403675.1 Gammaproteobacteria bacterium
CATGTTCGACATCGGGTTCTCCGAACTGCTGGTAATCGCGGTCGTGGCGCTGATCGTGATCGGCCCCGAGCGGCTGCCCAAGGTGGCGCGCACGCTGGGACACCTGTTTGGCCGCATGCAGCGCTACGTGAACGACGTCAAGGCCGACATCACGCGCGAGATGGAGCTCGAGGAGCTGAAGAAATTCCGCGCGACCATGGAAGACACCGCGCGCTCGATGCAGGACACGGTGACCAAGGGAGTCAGCGAAACCGAGGGCGAGCTCAACAAACTCGCGCAGGAGGCCCAGCCTGCGCCCGACCCGGACCCGGAATCCCCGCCCGCCCCGGCCGATGCCGCCAAGCCCGCCCCGGCGCAGCTCGACCTGGCGCTGGATCAGTCCGCAAACGCGCCATCGCAGAAACAGGCGTAGCCGCGGATTCCGGTCACTAGTCACCAGTCACAAGTCACGCTTCATCAAGAATGACCGAAGACACCTTCATTTCCCACCTGATGGAGCTGCGCGACCGGCTGCTGCGCTCGCTGATCGCAATTCTCGTCGTTACCGGCGTGCTCACGATCTGGCCGGGGATCGGGGGCGTCTACGACCTGCTGGCGCAGCCCATGATCCAGTCGCTCCCCGAAGGCACGAAGATGATCGCGACCGGCGTGATCTCGCCGATCCTCGTCCCGCTCAAGGTGACGGTGCTTGCCGCGTTCATGATTGCGCTGCCTTACGTGCTGTACCAGACTTGGGCGTTTGTCGCGCCCGGACTCTACGCCAGGGAAAAGCGCATCGCGCTGCCGCTCGTGGCCGGCGGCACGGTGCTGTTCCTGATCGGAGTCGCTTACTGCTATTTCGTCGTCTTTGCGCTGATCTTCCAGGCGATACACAATTTCGCCCCGCAGGCGATCACCCCGGCCCCGGACATCGAGGCGTATCTCAGCTTCGTGATCACGATGTTCCTGGCGTTCGGAATCACCTTCGAAATCCCGCTGATCCAGATCGTGCTCGTGCGCGCCGGCATCGTCACGGTGCAAAAACTGAAGGATATCCGTTCCTACGTGATCGTTGGCGCATTCGTGATCGCGGCAATCGTCACCCCGCCCGACGTGCTCTCGCAGCTGCTGCTTGCGATCCCGATGTGCCTGCTCTACGAGCTGGGGATATTCGCGGCGCGTTTCGTTTCCAGGGCGCCGCCGGTGGATGACGAATCGCTGCCGGCTGCCGGGCCGGAAAGCGGGATCGAGAAGATCGAGGCGGGAGAAAAAGGCCGCGGGAATTAAGATGTCCAAGTTCTTGGCAACAAGAAGGCAAACAAGTGATGACAACATCTCTGGAGATTCTGGTACCTGATGCTATACGCCGCATCGCGGACAGCAAGGATCGAATACTAGCTTGGTACTTTTTTGTCTTCTTTTCCCGCTTTGAATATGCTTAGAAGACTATGGGACGTTGACGAGGAGGGCTATCGAGCCAGTTCTCGAGCAAGCAGAGTTATTCACGACGCGACATTCGATTTTTGGTTATTAGCCTTCGAATCGATAAGGCGGAGC
>JANNTO010000019.1:0-1951 GCA_031403675.1 Gammaproteobacteria bacterium
GACCGCGACACCGGACCGGGCCGGCCGAACCTCATCGGCGATCCCTCGGGAGACAAGTCGCGCACGCAGTGGTTCAACACCACGCCTATCGGGGCGTCAGGTAGTGCTTTCGGGGACCCGGCCGTCGGGACCTTCGGTGACCTGGAACGCAACGCCTTGAGAGGACCGTACTACCGCCGGACCGACGCGTCGATCTTCAAGCACTTCCGCTTCGGCGGGAACAACGATGTGGAGATCCGGATCGAGGCGGTGAACCTGTTCAACGTCGTGAACCTGGGGCAACCGGATTCGGACATAGGCAGCCCGGGCAACGCGCGCCCGAACGCGGGCCGCATCAGCTCGACGGCCTATTTCGGGTCGGATCCGCAGCGGAACATCCAGTTTGCGGCGAAGTTCAGCTTCTGATCAGCCACCGAGGCACAAAGACCGATTAGCCACGGAGGCACAGAGGGCACAGAGGGATCTTCTTTCTTGCCACGGAGCCACAGAGAGCGCAGAGATGCGCATCTGGGCTCCGTGGCGACATCGTCAGCGGCGAACGCGCGCAGCGCGGGCCTGCGCGAGGGCCTGCGCGATGTCGGGATCGGACGGATCGATCGCGAGCGCACGTTCGAAGTGCGATTCGGCCTCGGCGAGACGGCCGGCCTGCGCGGCGATGAGGCCGAGGTTGTAGTGCGCTTTCGCGTTGGCCGGATTCAGGGCCAGCGACCGCTCCAGCGCACGACTCGCCTCGTCAACGCGCCCGGTCATCGCCAGCGCGCTGCCAAGATCGCTCAGCGCCGCCGCGTCCTGCGGCGTGCGGTTCAGCACGTACTCGAACTGCGAAATCGCCTCGGCCGGGCGCCCGGCCGCCATGAGCGCGTTGCCGAGGTTGTAGCGCGCAGGCAGGTACTCGGGCGACGTGCGCGCCACCTCGGTGAACGCCGCGATCGCGTCGGCCAGTCGCCCGGCGGCGAGCAGGGCCGTCCCGAGGCTGTTGCGCGCGGCCGGATGATCGGGGCGCGCACTGACGGCGTCTTGCAGATGACGCACGGCCTCCTCGGGACGACCCGCCGACTGGAGCAGCGCGCCCAGATTGGCGTTGGCCACGAAGTCGCCGGGGTATTTTCGCAGCCGCCCGCGCATCAGCGCTTCCTGCAGCAGCGGCAGATCCTCACGGCGTTCCGGCAGTACCTGCACCCAGAGATGCGACATCTCGTCGGACGCGCGGTTGCCGGCGGTGACGCGCTGCGGCGGGTTGTGAGGGTTGCGCTCGTTGCGCGCGGAGTTGTCGTAGGTCCACTGCATCGAGATCACGCTGCCCCGCGGCAGTGACAGCGGAGTCGCCAGCTCGTACACGGCCTGCCAGTCCAGATTCCAGTCCGCGATGTGCACGAGCCATTCGGTCGAGCCGTCCGGGCGCCGGACCACCACCTGGACTTCTCGCGCGACGTAGTGCGCGTGCGGGTAGACCGCAAGCACCTGCACGGCGACCGGAAGCTCGAGTTCATCGGTCACTGTAAAGCTGGCGGCGCCTGCAGGAATGTCGATCGCGCCGTCGTGCTCGAGCTGCAACAGCATCGGGAACTCGGTGGGCGCCCGGTCGGTGAAGTAGAGCCCGAGCGACGGGCGCACCGCCTCTGGCTTGCCTGACGTCCGCAGATGCAGGTTCAGGATCAGATCCGTCCCCGGCTCGATGGCCCACGGAATGCGGCTCGACGAGGTCTCGGCCGGCGTGCCCGGCTTCCAGAACAGGAAATGGCTGTCGGGCTCGAAGCGGTCCGACGCGATCTCCAGGTCCATGCCGGCAAAACCCGCCCCCGGATCGGCGGCGTCCCGCTGGCGGCCCAGGCCGCTTCTGTCCGGCAGCGCGTTGGCGTGATGGACGATGCGGGCGTTGCCCGGACGGATCTCGATCGCGCGCACGAATCGCCGACCGGTCAGCGGTACCGGCAGCACGAAGGTCCGGAAG
>JANNTO010000020.1:0-2404 GCA_031403675.1 Gammaproteobacteria bacterium
CCCGCCGCGTCTCGGGCGGCCGGAAGAGTATGCGGAGCTGGTCGCCGCAATCTGCACCAACTACATGTTGAACGGCACCACGATTCGCATTGACGGCGCGATCAGGATGGCGCCTCGATGAGATTTGACTGTGCCCGCTCGTGGATCGGGCCGACGTTTGCTGCAGCGCTTGCCGGTTGCGTTTCGCCGCCGATCGCCAGCGACCCCATTGCGGCTTCGACCAGTGTTGCGGCCGGCATCCAGATCCCGGTTGAGTACTACAAGCTCGACAACGGATTGAAAGTCGTGCTGTCGCGCGACCCATCGGCGCCGACGGTCACGGTCGGCATCTACTATCACATTGGATTCCGGATTGAGCCGCGCGGCCGCACCGGGTTTGCGCACCTGTTCGAACACCTGATGTTCCAGGGCTCCGGCAATCTCGGCAAGATGGAGTTCATCCGCTTGATCGAGGGCAATGGCGGCGTCGTCAATGGCTCGACGAGATTCGATTACACGAACTACTTCCAGATCGTGCCGGCACACACGCTCGAGACCGTGCTGTGGGCCGAGGCTGACCGGATGAAGGCGCTCGCGATTACGCAGGACAACCTGGTGAACCAGCAGGGCGTCGTCAAGAACGAAGTGCGTGACAACGTGCTGAACCAGCCCTATGGCGGTTTCCCATGGTTGACGATGCCGCAGGTGGCAAACGAGAACTGGTACAACGCACACAATTTCTACGGCGACATGTCGGACCTCGATGCCGCCACGCTCGATGATGCGCGCGCCTTCTTCGACACCTATTACGCGCCGAACAACGCGGTGCTCGTGGTCGCAGGCGATTTCGATGCTGAGCCGGCGCGGGGGTGGATCGAAAAATATTTTGCGCCGCTTGCTGCGCGGCAACAGCCTTCCCGCCCGGACCTTTCAGAACCCGAGCAACGGCAGGAAAAGCGCGCTTCATACACCGACCGGCTCGCGCCGCGGCCGGGACTCGCGCTCGCCTGGCAGGTGCCGGAACGTGGCACGCCTGAACATTATGCCTTCAGCCTGCTGGACCAGATCCTCCTGCAGGGCGAGGACAGCGCCCTGTGGCAGCGGCTCGTACAGCAACGCGGCTATGCGGGCAGCGTTTCCGGCGGCATCAATCTGCTCGGCAACGAGTTCACCTACGATGGACCGATGCTGTGGTTGATGTACCTGGTGCACGACGCCGGCGTCGCACCCGCAACGATTCTCGCGGACATCGACGCCGAGATCGGTCGCATCCAGGCAGCACCCCCCACGCCCGCCGAATTCGAACGGGCACGCACCAAGATTCGCGCTGCCCTTTACTCGCTCGCCGGATCCTCCACGCGATTTGGATTGCTGGACCTGCTCGCGTCCTTTGCACTCTTCGACGACGACCCGGCGCGCATCAACCGGATCGAGACGGAATTGCGCGCGGTGACGCCGGAACAGGTCAGTGAAGTCGCGCGCCGCTACCTGACGCCGGCCAGGCGCACCGTCCAGGTGTTGGTGCCGGGACGGGCCGCCGCGGGTGCTGCGCCATGAAGCGCAGCGCCGCCGCACTGCTCGTGCTGATTGCCTGCGGCGCGTTGGCACAACCGCGCGAGTTGCCGCCCGCGCCCGGCGCGCCGCGCGATTTCAGGCTGCCCGCGAAAGAAACGCTGCAACTCGGCAATGGCCTGGCGATGACCTTCATCGACTACGGCAACGTGCCGCAGGTCACGGTGCTCGCAGTCGTGCGGACCGGCAACATTGACGAAGCTGAATCTACCTGGCTCGCCGATGTTGCGGTCGGGATGCTCAAGGAAGGCACGATGACGCGCACTGCGGGCGACCTCGCACGGGTTGCTGCCGACATGGGCGGTTCGCTCAATGTCGGTGCCGGCCGCGAACAGACCTCAGTCGGCATCTCGGTGCTGTCAGAGCATGCGGTGGCAGCGGCCGAGCTGGTGGCCGACGTGCTGCGCAACCCGCGCTTCCCGGAATCCGAGTTGCCGCGCGTAATCGCGAATTTCGAGCGCAGCCTCGCGGTCGCACGGTCCGATCCACAGGCACAGGCTGAGGAAGCGCTGGCGCGGCTGGTCTTTGGCGAGCACCCGTTCGGCCGCATGCTGCCGGACGAAGGGCAGCTCGCCGGGTACAACATCGCGGCACTGCGCGATTTCTACCGGCAGAATTTCGGCGCGCGCCGCACGCATGTCTATGTGGCCGGGCGTTACGACCGCAAGGCCCTCGAGGCGGCGCTGCGCAATTCGTTCGGCGACTGGCACGAAGGCACCGCCCCGACCGTTTTGCCACCCACCGTCAGCGAATCGCTGCAACTCGCTCTGATCGACAACCCGGGCGCACAGCAGGCGTCATTGCGCATCGCGGTGCCGGTGCCCGACCCGGCGCATGCCCGGTACTTTCCGAC
>JANNTO010000021.1:0-3243 GCA_031403675.1 Gammaproteobacteria bacterium
TGCTCTTGCTCGCGACCTTCGGCTCGGCACGCGATGCCGCGCTGGTGTTCTCCGGCGTGCCGCTGGCGCTGACCGGGGGCATCGCCGCGCTGGCGCTGCGTGGCATCCCGCTGTCCATTTCCGCGGGCGTCGGTTTCATGACGCTCTCCGGCGTTGCAGTGCTGACCGGTGTCGTCATGGTGAGCTACATCCGCGATCTGCGGCACAAGGGCATGGGTCTCGAGGAGGCCATCATGGAGGGCGCACTGACGCGCCTGCGGCCGATCCTGATGATCGCGCTGGTGGCAAGTCTCGGCTTCCTGCCGATGGCGCTCAATACCGGCACCGGCGCGGAGGTCCAGCGTCCGCTGGCGACGGTCGTGATCGGCGGCATTCTTTCGGCAACGGTCCTGACGCTGCTGGTCCTGCCGGCGCTGTATCGCATGTTCCACCAGCCGTACGCGACGGCCAAGCCGTTCGAACCGGAGGACTGACCGGGCGACCGGAAACGGGCGATGATGGGCACATGTTGTGGCTAGAGCGACTCCGGCATCCCGGTGTTCTCGCGGCACTGGCTGCTGCCTTGTTGTTCGGCGTGGCCGCACCACTCGCGAAGCGCCTGTTGCTGACGGTCGATCCGTGGCTGTTGGCGGGGCTCCTGTATGTTGGCTCCGGACTCGGGCTCACCATTTATCGACGATTGGTTCGCGCCGGTCGCGTCCGACTGGAGAAATCGCAGATCCTGTGGTTCGCCGGCGCGATCTTCGCGGGCGGTGTGGTCGGGCCGGTGCTACTGATGTTTGGGCTGACCGGCATGCACGCCTCCGGCGCTTCGCTGCTGTTGACCGCGGAAGGCGCATTCACGGCGCTGCTGGCCTGGTTCGTATTCAGGGAAAACTTCAACCGCCGTATCGCACTCGGGATGACGTCCATCGTGGCGGGTGCTGCGATACTCTCCTGGCCGGATGATCTGCGCTTCGCAGACGCGTGGCCGGCGCTAGCGGTACTCGGCGCCTGCCTCGCCTGGGGCATCGACAACAATCTCACGCGCAAGGTCGCGCTCACCGATGCGACCTGGATTGCCTCGATCAAGGGCCTCACGGCCGGAACTATCAACCTGGTGCTCGCGATCGCGCTGGGCACCCGGTTACCGCCGTTTCCCGACCTGTTGGGTGCAATGACGCTGGGGCTCTTTGCCTACGGCGTCAGTCTGACACTGTTTGTGATCGCACTGCGCCACCTCGGCACGGCCCGCACCGGTGCGTACTTCTCGGTGGCGCCCTTCCTCGGCGCGGTGCTGGCGCTGCTACTGGGCGATGCAGTAACGCCAAATCTGGTGGCAGCCGGAGCACTGATGGCATTCGGGGTGTGGCTGCACCTGACGGAATGGCACGATCATCCGCATGACCACGAAGCGCTGGAACACGAGCACGAACACGTGCATGGCGACGATCCGCACCACGAGCACGCGCACGATCCGCCGGTTGCCCCGGGAACCCGGCATACGCACGCTCACCGGCACGAACCGCTGAGGCATGCGCATGCACACTTCCCGGATTCACATCATCGGCACCCTCATTGATTCGCGGACGGTCGCTCGCGCCGGCCCAGGTGCACGAGCAATCCCAGCACCGCCATCACCCAGACGATCACCGCGCTGGACGGCAAGTCGGTGACCACCGAGACGGCCAGGCCCGCGAGATAACTGCCGATCGCGAGCGCATAGCCGAGTACCAGCTGTCGATTGGCGGCATGTCGTGAAGTCGCAACCGCGGGCACGATCAGCGTCGTAAACACCAGGTACACGCCGACGAGCTGCACCGATGCCGTGACGACCAGCGCAAACAGCACGTAGAAGCCGATCCGGCCGATCTTTTCGCGCCACAGGAACCACACCACGGCGAAGATCGCGGTCAGCAGCGCGGTGCGGACCAGTTGCTCCGTGGACACCCAGAGAATCTGCCCGGCGAGCAGATCCTTCAGGTTCTCGCTACCATGCGGATCGTTCGCGAGGACGAGGATCTGCGCGGTCGATGCGAGGATGAACAGGATGCCGATCAGCGCTTCCTGGATCTCCGGCCGCTTGCGCTCGGTCCAGGTCAGGAGCAGCGCGCCCGTGAGGGCCGCGGCGCCCGCGGCCGCCTGGGCACCCCAGCCTTCGATCGAAAGCCCGAAGCTGCTCGCGACAATGACGCCGAGTCCCGCCACCTGTGCGATCGCAAGGTCGATGAATACGATGCCGCGCGCCAGCACCTGCTGGCCCAGCGGCACGTGTGACACCGAAACCAGCAGGCCCGCGACCAGCGCGGGCCACAGGATGCTGAGATCCATCGATAAAAGGCTCATTGGATGGCTGCCAGCAGGCGATTCAGCGTATCGTCGAATAACCCGAAGAGGTCTTTCGCCTCTGGCGTGCCGCCGACCGAGAATGGCAGAAGCACCACGGGAGCCTTGACGCGCTCCGCGAGCCAGTTCGCCGGCTTCGGATCATTGTAGGCATTGCGCAGGATCATGCGCGGCGGAGTACCGGACAGCTTCGAAACGAGCTGCGCGAGATGCCCCGCACTCGGCGGAACGCCCGGCTTCGGCTCGATGGCGGCGAGTTCCTGCAAGCCGAGCCAGTAACGCAGGTACGCCTGGTCGCGGTGCATCACGACGACGGGCAATCCCTTGAGCGGCGCCGCCTTCGCAGTCCAGCGCACGATCGCGTCTGCCCAGCGCGCCTGGAAATCGGCGCCGCGCTGCTGGTAGTACGCCGCATTGGCCGCATCAAGCACCGCGAGTCGCGCGGTCAGCGCCTTGGCAATGATCGCAATGTTGCGCGGATCCAGCTGCACATGCGGGTTGCCCTGGGGATGGATGTCCCCCATGGCACGGTCGAACTGCGTCGGCCTTTCGAGCAGCGAGACCTGCGCGGTTGCCTCGAAGTATCCCGGACCGCCGGGTTGAATGCGCTTGTTACTGGACTCCCGCACCAGCACCGGCAGCCAGCCGATTTCGAGCTCACCCCCGTTCGAGATCAGGAGGTCTGCCGTGCGCGCGCGGGCGACGAGACTCGGCTTGGCATCCATGCGGTGCACGTCCTGCAAAGCGCCGGTCGCCGTATAGACATTGACGCGATCGCCGCCGAGTTCGGTTGCGAGCGCGCCCCAGTCGGCCGTGGTTGCGAGAATCTTGAGCGCAGGATGGGCGGGAACGGCCGCCCCCAAAAACAACAGCGCAATGACGCTGCGAATGAAGTGATTCATGACTGTGGTTCCTAGA
>JANNTO010000022.1:0-12057 GCA_031403675.1 Gammaproteobacteria bacterium
GGCCGTAGACAGCGAGGGCCTGCAACCAGCTACGGCGTTCTGCAACAGCTGCCGTGGTCAAAGTGCGTAATCCATCGTGAGCGGCGCGTGATCGGAGAACCAGGTGTTCTTGTAAATCGAGGCGGTCCGCGCTTTCCCAGCCAGCGACCGGCTCGCAATCTGATAATCGATACGCCAGCCGACATTCTTGGCACGCGCCTGGCCGCGGTTCGACCACCAGGTGTACTGATCAGGTCGCGCATCGATCTCGCGGAACGCATCCACCCAGCCGAGTTCGTCGAACACACAATCGAGCCATGCGCGCTCCGCGGGCAGAAAACCCGAATTCTTCTGGTTGGAGCGCCAGTTTTTCAGGTCGATCGGCCGGTGCGCGATGTTGAAATCGCCGCACAACACGTAGTCGCGGCTGCGTCGTCCGAGCTTTTTCAGATAGGGAAGGAATGCATCGAGAAAACGGAACTTCGACTCCTGGCGTTCGGGGCCCGAGGACCCTGACGGCAGGTACAAGGACACGACCGACAAGCGCCCGAACTGGAATTCGAGATATCGGCCTTCCTGGTCAAACTCGGCAACGCCGATGCCGGAAATCACGCGATCCGGTTTCCGCTTCGAATAGACCGCGACGCCGCTGTAACCCTTGCGCTCGGCGTCGAAATACCGGCAGTGATAGTCGGCCGGGTGAAAGACCCCGTCCTCCAGCTGGTGCAGTTGCGCTTTCGTCTCCTGCAGGCACACGACATCGGCAGCCTGCGCGGGCAGCCATTGGAACAGGCCCTTGCGGGCCGCCGACCGGATACCGTTGCAGTTGAGCGTGATGATGCGCATGCTGGACTCGCGGCTGTTGCGCCATGATACGCACTGGCGCGAGAACTCTGCATGCGGTCCCACCAGAAAGAATTCATCGAGCTGATCCTCGCCCGCGAGGTGTTGCGATTCGGCGTGTTCAAGTTGAAGTCGGGCCGGTCCAGCCCGTATTTTTTCAACGCTGGACTGTTGAGTGACGGCGACTCCCTCCGCAGGCTGGGTGGCTGTTACGCGACGGCTATCATCGAGGCGGGAATCGGCTTCGACATGCTGTTCGGACCCGCCTACAAGGGCATTCCACTGGCCACAGCAACCGCAATCGCACTCGCCGAACACCACCGCTGCAATGTGCCGGTCGCCTTCAATCGCAAGGAAGCGAAGACGCATGGCGAGGGCGGGACCCTGATCGGCGCGCCGCTGGCCGGTCGCGTACTGATCGTGGACGATGTCATTACGGCCGGGACTGCCATACGCGAGTCCATCGGGCTGATACGCGCGGCCGGGGCAATCCCGGCCGGCGTCGTACTGGCACTCGATCGCCAGGAGCGCGGCCAGGGCGCGTTGTCGGCGGTCCAGGAGGTTCAGACCGCATTCAGCATCCCGGTCGTTAGAATCATCACGCTCGATGAGCTGATCGAGTACCTGGAGGCCACTGGACCAAGCGATGAGCTCGCGGCCCTGCGGAACCACCGATCAAGCTTCGGTGTCGACAGCGAAGCGTGACCCAGTTACGGTCGAGTCGGCCCCCGACGGCCCGAGAATGCGCTGCTAGAGGTACCCGGATGAATGTCTGGTCGCTGAGGTTCGTGCTGCCCGCCCTGCTGCTGGTGCTGTTCGCCGGCGCGGCGGATGCGCAGACCGATAAGAAGAAAACCTACCGCTGGGTGGACAAGAACGGCCAGGTGCACTATGGCGACAGCGTTCCGCCCGAGTATGCCGAACAGGATCGCGACATCCTGAACCGGCAGGGCCTGCCGATCGGTCGCGAAGAAGGCACGATCACGCCGGAAGAAGCGGCAGCAACGGCGGCGGCGGACAAGGCGGCGCGCGACGAGAAGAAGCGCAAGCTGCGCGATCGCGTGCTGTTGCAGACCTATCAGTCGGTCCAGGAACTTGAGGTGCTGCGCGATACACGGCTTGAACTGGTCGATGCCCAGCTCACCATCCAGCAGCAGTCACTGGCCAACCTGCGTGCGCAACGCGCGCAGATCCAGCGCATGGCGGCCCGCTATGCGCCGCTCAACAAGAGCGCGGATGCCGCGCCGATTCCCGACGAGCTCACGCTGGATCTGGAGCGATCGGCAAGCGATATCGAAACCCAGGAAGCGAATCTGGTGAAGCGCCGTGACGATCGCGAAAGCATCCGCCTGAACTTCGAAGCGGACATCCAGCGCTACCAGGAACTGCGGGCGGTCGTGCCGCGCTAGCCTCAATCGGGCCGCGTCAGCGGCGACCGGAACTGCCGAATCCCCCTGCCCCGCGCGCGCTTTCGGCAAACTGCGCGACGATCTCGAGTTCCACCTGCACGACCGGCACGAGGATCATCTGGGCGATGCGCTCGCCAGGTTCGATCGTGAACGGGTGGTTGCCGCGATTCCAGACTGAAACCATGACCTGTCCCTGGTAGTCCGAATCGATCAGTCCCACCAGGTTTCCAAGCACGATGCCGTGCTTGTGACCCAGTCCGGAACGCGGCAACAGCACGGCGGCCAGACCAGGATCATCGAGATGGATGGCGATGCCCGTGGGTACCAAGTGGGTCTGGCCGGGTTCCAGCACCAGCGGCGCATCGAGGCAGGCGCGCAGGTCAAGGCCCGCCGATCCCGCGGTTGCGCGACCCGGCAGGGCGATCTGGTGCCCGACACGCGGGTCGAGGATGCGAATCTGCAGTTTCTTCATGTGCCGATTATCCCTCTACTGGCGCGATTTGCGACCAGCAGGCAACGAATGCGGTCCGCACACTGCAGCGCGGAGGCAATCATGCAAATACGGGACTGGCCGCCGGCTGAGAGGCCGCGGGAAAAGCTGCTGCAGCTTGGCTCCGGCGCCCTGTCGGAGGCGGAACTGCTCGCGATCTGGTTGCGTCATGGAGTACGCGGCATGAATGCCCTCGACATCGCCCGCGCGCTGCTCACAAGATTCGGGTCGCTGCGCAGCGTCCTGACGGCCGAGCGCAACGTGCTGTGCGGACAACTGGGCGTGGGGCCGGCGCGCTGGGCGGAACTGCAGGCCGCGCTCGAGATCGTGCGGCGGCATCATCTCGAGCGGCTGCAGGCGGGCCCGGTCCTCGGCAGCCCGCGCGCCACCCGCGATTACCTGATCGCACGGTTGCGCGACCTCGAACACGAGGTGTTCTGCTGCCTGTTTCTCGACAGCCGGCACCGGCTGACCCGCTGCGAGGAGCTGTTCCGGGGGACGGTCGATGGCGCCAGCGTTCATCCGCGCGAGGTGGTCAAGAAGGCACTGGCGCACAATGCGACCGCTGTGATCCTGGCCCACAACCATCCCTCCGGCATCGCGGAGCCGAGTCAGGCCGACGAGATCATTACGATCCGGCTGCGAGACGCCCTGGCCCTGGTCGAAATCCGCCTGCTGGATCACCTGATCATCGGCGACGGCCATTGCACTTCGCTGGCCGAAAAAGGGCTAATTTGAGGCCCAACGCGCTGATTTGACTGCCTGTAGCCCGTGCTGGTCTAATACGCGGCTCTTTTGGAGTCCGCATCATGTCACGCGTCTGTCAGGTGACCGGCAAGCGCCCGCGCTCCGGCAACAAGGTCTCGCACTCGAACATCAAGAAGCGCCGCCGCTTCCTGCCGAATCTGCATACCCAGCGATTCTGGCTTGAAAGCGAGGGCCGCTGGGTTTCGATCCGCCTGTCCACCCGCGGCCTGCGCACCATCGAAAAGCGCGGCCTCGATACCGTGGTCGCCGAACTGCGTGCCGCCGGCACGCGCGTCTGAGGGGGCTGCCATGCGCGACAAGATCAAGCTCGTTTCGTCGGCCGGTACGGGTCATTTCTACACCACGACCAAGAATAAGCGCCTGCATCCCGAAAAGATGGAGCTCAGCAAGTTCGACCCGGTGGTGCGCAAGCACGTGCCGTACAAGGAATCGAAGATCAAGTAGGCCCCAGCCCGCCACTGGGCTAAACTCCCCGGCAAAATGCGCGCCCGGATGACCCGGTCAGCGCCGGCACACAGGGGGAGTCTTCAAAATGCGTAACCGAGATTTTGGCCGTCCGTCCATGCAGGCACGGCGTTGTATCGCCGCCGCGATCGCGATGGCATTGCCGCTGCCCGCCGCCTGGGCCCAGACCGCCGCGTCTGGCACGACGCTGGATCCGGTGATGGTGACGGCCCAGCGCCGCACTGAAAATGTCCAGGACGTGCCGGTCGCCGTTTCGACACTGAGCGACGAGAAGCTCGACGTGCTCGGCTCCGGCGGCGACGACATCCGGTTCCTTTCGGGCCGGCTGCCGAGCCTGCTGATCGAATCGTCCTTTGGACGCGCATTCCCCCGCTTCTACATCCGCGGCCTTGGCAACACGGACTTCGACCTCAATGCGTCGCAGCCGGTTTCGCTGGTTTATGACGATGTCGTGCAGGAAAACCCGATCCTGAAGGGCTTCCCGGTTTTCGATCTGGAGATGGTCGAGATGTTCCGCGGGCCGCAGGGCACGCTGTTCGGCCGCAACACGCCGGCCGGCGTCCTGAAGTTTAATTCGGTGCGCCCGTCACGCGACATGGGCGGCTATGTCCAGGCGAGCTATGGCGAAGACGCCTCGGCAAATATCGAGGGTGCAGTCGGCGGACCGCTCGGTGAGAACTGGTCCATGCGCTTGTCCGGCATGTACCAGCATCGTGACAACTGGGTCGACAACGTCCGTCCTAGCGGCGTGATCACGAGCAACGCCCTTGAAGGCTTCGACGAGATGGCCGGCCGCGTGCAGTTCCTGTACGAGCCCAGCGACAGCCTGAGTGTCCTGTTCAACATCCATGCGCGCAGCCTCGACGGCAGCGCGCGCCTGTTCCGCGCCAATATTATCGATTTTGGCAGCAACAACCTGGTCAGCGGCTTCGATCCGGAGCAGGTATCGGTCGACGGCAGGAACAACCAGGATCTCGATAGCACCGGTGCCAGCCTGCGGATCCGCAAGGACTTCGAGCGCGTGACGTTTCATTCGATCACGGGATACGAAACCGTGGACGTGCTCTCGCGCGGCGACATCGACGGTGGCTTCAGCTGTGCGTTTGCCCCGTGCCCTGTGCCATCCGGCCCTGGATTCATACCATTCACCGCGGAATCGGCCGATGGATTGCGTGGCCACAGCCAGTTCACCCAGGAATTCCGTCTTGAATCGCGCGAATGGGGCGATTTCGACTGGCAGGCGGGTGTCTACTATTTCGACGAAGATCTCACGATCGACAGTTTCAACTACGACACGCTCGCAGGCGGCGTGCGTAACGGCAACGTGGAGCAGCAGCAGCAGAATACGTCCTGGGCGATTTTTGGCTCGGTCGAATACGAAATTTCTGATGCGTTCACGCTGGGTGGCGGCCTGCGCTACACCGACGACGAAAAGGACTTTGTGGCGGAGCGTTTCCAATCTCCGATTTTCCAAGGGGCACTCGGCCCGATCAGCGTAGCGCCGTCGGACGAGGAATTCACCGGGGACATCAGCGGCACCTTCAAGTTCAATGACGACACCAACCTCTTCGCGCGCATCGCCCGGGGTTATCGCGCGCCAAGCATCCAGGGCCGCCTGTTGTTCGGCAACGAGGTCTCGGTGGCCGATTCTGAGAAGATTCTTTCGTACGAGGCGGGCGTCAAGACCAGCCTGTTCGGCGGACGCGGCCGGCTCGGTTTCACGGCCTACAAGTACACGGTGGACGACCAGCAATTGACGGCGGTCGGCGGCGCGACCAACTCCAATACGTTGATCAACGCGAGCCAGGTCGACGGCCAGGGCTTCGAAGTGGATTTCGAGGCCTACCTGACCGATAACCTGCTGATCACCTTCGGGACCAGCTACAACGATACCGAGATCAACGATTCAAGCCTGGAGGTTAAGGTCTGCGGCGCCGGCTGCACATTCCTCGACCCGATAACCTCGCCCCCGATTCCGCCGTTCGTGCCCACGACGGTCAGCATTGACGGCAACCGGCTGCCGCAGTCGCCGGAATGGATTGCCAACATGACGGCACGCTGGGGCATGCCGGTCGGCAGCGGCGAATTCTTCGTCTTCACCGACTGGGCGTATCGCAGCGACGTGAACTTCTTCCTGTACGAATCGGCGGAGTTCGAAGGACAGTCGCTGCTCGAGGGTGGCTTGCGCGTCGGCTACAACTGGAACGACGGGCAGCAGCAGCTCGCGGTATTCGGCCGCAATATCACCGATGAAATCGAAGTGGTCGGCGGCATCGACTTCAACAACCTGACCGGGTTCATCAACGAACCGCGGCGTTGGGGCGTGGAGTTCAGGACCACCTTCTGAGGGCGGACTGCATGGGATGCCGGAACTACCCGAGGTAGAAACGACGCGCCGGGGCATCGAGCCCTGGCTCGTCGGCCGGCGCATCGAGCGGTTGGTGGTGCGCGAGTGGCGCCTGCGCTGGCGCGTGCCACCCCCGTTGCCCACCCCGGGGCGTGGCACGACGATCCGCTCGGGCGGCCGGCGCGCGCAGTACCTGCTGTTCGGAACCGACGCGGGAACCCTGATCTGGCATCTCGGCATGTCCGGGAGCCTGCGGGTGCTGCCCGCCGAGGCGCCACCACTCATCCACGATCACGTCGATCTCGTGCTGGATTCCGGCCGCTGCCTCCGATTCAACGACCCGCGCCGATTCGGCAGCCTGCTGTTCACGGCCGGCCCGCCAGCGCGGCATGCCTTGATTTCGCGTCTCGCCGTCGAGCCCCTGTCGCCTGAGTTCGAAGGCGCCGGCCTGTGGAAGCGCGCGCGCGGCAGGCGAATTTCAATCAAGGCGTTCATCATGGATTCGCGGATGGTGGTCGGCGTCGGCAACATCTACGCGAGCGAGGCGCTGTTCCGGGCCGGCATCGGTCCGGGACTCGCGGCCGGGCGCGTCAGCCGGGCGCGCATGAACGCCCTCGTTGCCGCGATCCGGGAAGTACTTGCGGAGGCAATCGAGGCCGGCGGCACGACGCTGCGCGACTATGTGGATGCCGACGGGATGCCCGGATATTTCGGCCGGAAACTTTTCGTCTACGATCGCCGCGGCAAGCCTTGCCGCCGTTGCCGCACGCCGATCCGGCAGTTCACGCAGGGACAGCGCAGCACCTACTGGTGCCCACGCTGCCAGCACTAGCAGGCGATTGCGATCAGCCCTGGCGGGGCAGATCGCGGCGGCTGGCGAGCGCCTCGGCCACGATCGGGGGCACGAAGCGCGAGACATCGCCGCCGAGCAGTGCGATTTCGCGCACCAGCGTCGATGAGATGAAGGTGAACTGCTCCTTCGGGGTCAGGAACACGTAATCGACGTCCGGGGCCAGGTGCCGGCTCATGTTGGCGAGCTGGAACTCGAACTCGAAGTCCGATACCGCGCGCAGGCCCCGTATCACGATGCCGCAGCCCTGCTCGCGGGCGAGGTCCACGGTCAATCCGGCATAGCCGATCACCGTGACATTCGGTACGTCCGCGAGCACCCGCCTGGCCAGGTCGACCCGCGCATCCGATGAAAACAGCGGCGCCTTGCCAGGATTGGCCGCGATGCCGATGACCACGCGGTCGAATATTCCCGCCGCGCGCCGCACGAGGTCCACATGGCCATTGGTGATCGGATCGAATGTGCCGGGATAGAACGCGCTGCGTTTCGGATTCACGTCGGTCCCTCTCCGGCGTCCCGTTGCCGCCGTGCCAGATGATACCCGACGGCGCCCGCGCGCCCTGCTCGGTGTATCTGCCAGTTCGCAGGCATTGCGGGCGGGCCGTCAGCCGCCGGCGCCTCGAGATAGATGCTGGCATCGGCCGCGAGCCAGCCGCCGGACTCGAGCGCGCGCATCGCTCCCGGCAGCAGGTTCGAGTCGAACGGCGGGTCCAGAAAAACGATGTCGTAGGGTGTCGCGGTGCCCCTGAGCCAATGAATCGCATCGCCGTCCAGGACCGTGGCACGACCCGGCGCGAGCAGAGCGGCGGTCTCGCGGAGCTGATCAGCAGCCGCGCGTTCGCGTTCGATGAAGGTCACTGTTGCAGCGCCCCGCGACAGGGCCTCGAGCCCGAGCGCACCACTGCCCGCGAACAGATCGAGGCAGCGGCTGCCTCCAATCACTCCTGCCAGCCAGTTGAACAGGGTCTCGCGGACCCGATCCGGGGTAGGCCGCAGGCCCGGCAGACCCGGAAAACGGATGCGCCTGCCACGCCATTCGCCGCCGATGAGGCGCAGCATATTCGGCCTCTTTTGCAGCGCATTGTTGCGGGCCGGACCTCGAACACGACGCATCGGTTACCGCCAATCCCTTAGACTTCCGAGACGATACATGGCCGGAGCCTCTCGATGAGCATGCGTTTCGGCTCGGTGACCCAGTCGTAGCCCCGGTCCCGCCCCGCTGGTCCGCTCCGGATGTGCCGTCCGCAGATCTGCCCGACGCGGTGGCTGCGCAAGGCGGCTTCCTCGCGCGCCTGCGCGCCCGGGTCAATCGCGGCACCTCCTGGGTCGCGGACCTGCTGCCCGGCCGCAAGATCGACGCTGCCCTGCTCGAGGAACTCGAATCGCGTTTGCTGGCCGCGGATCTCGGCGTCGATGCCACCCAGACCGTGCTTGCCGACCTGCACCGCCAGGTTGCGCGCCAGGAACTCGGCGATGCCGATGCGCTCATCGCCGCACTCCGCGCATCACTGCTCGCGCTGCTGAAACCGGTCGAGCAACCACTGGTCATCGACCGCGCGCGCCGACCATTTGCGATCCTGGTCGTCGGCGTCAATGGCTCCGGCAAGACCACGACCATCGGCAAGCTGGCCCGTCGGCTGAAAACTGAGGGTCACTCGGTCATGCTGGCGGCCGGCGACACGTTCCGCGCCGCCGCGGTTGAACAACTTGCGGTGTGGGCCGAACGAAATGGCGTGCCGCTCATCTCGCAGGCGGCGGGTGCGGATCCTGCTGCAGTGGTTTTCGATGCGATGCAGGCCGCAAAAGCGCGCGGGATCGACGTCCTGATCGCAGACACTGCGGGTCGCCTGCATACCCAGTCGCACCTGATGGATGAACTCGCCAAGGTCGCGCGCGTGATCAAGAAGCTCGATGCAGATGCCCCGCACGAAGTGCTGCTGGTGCTGGATGCGGGTCTCGGGCAGAACGCGCTGCGCCAGGCGGAGCAGTTTCACAAGGCCATCGGCGTCACCGGCATCGTCGTGACCAAGCTCGATGGCACAGCCCGCGGCGGCATCGTGGTCGCGATCGCGCGCCGCTTCGGCCTGCCGATCCGTTTCGTCGGAGTCGGCGAACAGGCCGAGGATTTCGGTATCTTTGAGGCCCGGGCCTTTGTGGATGGACTGCTGCGGCCCGCCGCCGGGAATGACCCGTGATCCGATTCGACCGCGTATTCAAGCGTTATCCGAATGGCCGCGAGGCGCTGTCGGAGCTGTCGTTCGAGCTCGAGACCGGCGAGATGGCGTTCCTGACCGGCCATTCCGGCGCCGGCAAGAGCACCGTGCTCCGGCTCATCGCACTGCTCGAGCGGCCGACGCGCGGCACTGTCGTCGTCAATGGACGCAATACCGGCGGCCTGCGCGGCGGCACAATTCCGGGGTTTCGCCGCCAGGTCGGTATCGTGTTCCAGGACCACCGGCTGCTGGACGACCGGCCGGTCTACGACAATGTCGCGCTGCCGCTTGCGATCGCGGGGGTCCCGCGCCGCGAGATGGACAAGCGCGTGCGCGCGGCGCTCGACCAGGTCGGCCTGCTTGGCAAGGAGCGTTTTTTTCCGCTCGAGCTTTCGGCCGGCGAGCAGAAGCGGGTTGGCATTGCGCGCGCGGTCATCACCAAGCCGCCTGTGCTGATCGCCGACGAACCGACCGGCAATCTCGACCCTGACCTCGCGCTCGAGGTCATGAACCTGTTCCAGCGCTTCAACGCAGTCGGCGTCACGGTCATCGTTGCGACCCATGACGTGCACCTGCTGGAGCGCTTCCGCGTGCGGCGGATTCACATCGAACAGGGCCGGCTTGCGAGTGGTTCCCATGTCGCTGCCTGAGGAACTGAGAACCGCCTGGCCCGCGGAGTCGCGCACGATCAGCCAAACCACGGCGACCTGGCTCGAACGCCATGCGCAGTCGCTGGTCGGATCGCTCGGACGCCTGGCGCGCCAGCCCTTTGCGACGGCGCTGACTATCGCGGTGATCGGCATCGCACTCGCGTTGCCAGCCGCGCTGTACCTGGTGGTCACGAACCTGCGTGCGGTAACGGCCGATCTGGGCGACACCGTACAGCTTTCCGTTTATATGCGCCTGCAGACGACCGCGGCGCAGGCCAGGAAGACTGCGAGTGCGATCCAGGCCCGGGTCGAAGTCGAGCAGGCCGTGCTCGTGAGCCCAGATGAAGGACTCGCCGAATTCCGCGCGCTGTCGGGTATCGGCGAGGCGCTGCAGGCACTGACCGAAAACCCGCTGCCATGGGTCGTCAAGGTCCGGCCCGCGCCACCACACGATTCGGCGGTCGCAGTCGAAGCGCTGGCTGCGCAATTGCGCGAGGCCGATGAAGTAGAACTCGTCGAGGCCGACACGGCATGGGTCCGGCGTCTGCACGCGATCCTGGACACGCTGCGACAACTCGTATTCCTCATCGCTGCGGTGCTCGCAGCAGGCGTGCTCGCAATCGTCGGCAACACGATCCGCCTGGAAATCAATGGCCGCCGCGCCGAGATCGAAGTCACCAAGCTGGTCGGCGGCAACAACGCATTCGTGCGCAGGCCGTTTCTTTATTCCGGCTTCTGGCAGGGGCTCGGCGGCGGACTGCTGGCAGTCGGCCTGATCGTGGTCGGGCTCGCGGTGCTTGAAGCGCCGATCGCACGGCTGGCATCGGCATACGGCGCCGCGTTCACGCTGGTCGGGTTGTCGATGCGCGAGTTGCTCGCAGTCGTCGCGGGTGGTGCCGCGCTCGGCTGGCTCGGTGCCTGGATCGTGTCTGCCTACCACCTGCGCCGCATCGAGCCGCGCGCTTAACTGTTTGTTTTAGAATAGTTTTTATCTATTTTCCGGGGATGAACTTCCGCGCCTCTTAGCACTCTATTTGCGAGACTGCTAAGATCTGCGCACGGAGGTAAAGAAGGCTATGACTAGCGTGGCGCTTGCGCTCTCAAACCCGGCACTGGCACTTTCCGGCCCGGTCGGAAGTCTCGAGTCCTACATCCAGCGTGTGTCCGGCGTTCCGATGCTGGGCCGCGAGGAAGAGCTGGCGCTCGCGCGCCGCTTCCGCGAACACCAGGATCTCGACGCGGCACGCGATCTCGTGCTTTCGCACCTGCGCTTCGTGGTGCACATCGCGCGCGGCTACGTGGGTTACGGCCTGCCGGTCGGCGACCTGATCCAGGAAGGCAATGTGGGCCTGATGAAGGCCGTCAAGCGTTTCGACCCGGATATGGGCGTACGGCTGGTCAGTTTCGCCGTGCACTGGATCCGCGCCGAGATTCATGAATACGTGATCCGCAACTGGCGACTGGTGCGCGTTGCGACGACCAAGGCGCAGAGAAAGCTCTTCTTCAATCTGCGCAGAATGAAGAAGAACCTGGCCTGGCTGTCCGACGACGAGACCCGGGCTGTTGCAGGCGAGCTCGGTGTCGAACCGCGTGAAGTGCGCGAGATGGAACAGCGCCTGTCGGCACGCGATCTGTCCTTCGATCCCGCCCCGGATGCCGACGATGACGATGCCATTGTGTCGCCGTCCCTTTACCTGCCGTCAGCGGAATCGGACCCGGCCTCAATCGTCGAGCAGGATCAGTGGGATGGAGCCGTCGCGGATTCGCTGGCCACGGCACTCGAGACCCTCGACGAACGCAGCCGCACGGTGATCAAGACCCGCTGGCTCGCGGAAGACAAGAAGACTTTGCAGGATCTCGCCGATCAGTTCGGTGTGTCGGCCGAACGCATCCGCCAGATCGAGGTTGCGGCGCTCGGTAAACTGCGCGGCGCAATGGCCGCTTAAAGGGGACGCATCCCTTTGGGGACTGTCCCTTTAGGGACTGTCCCCTCTTAAAGGGATGCGTCCCCTTTTATGTCGCAGCCGCGACCGCGGCCGCGAC
>JANNTO010000023.1:0-2987 GCA_031403675.1 Gammaproteobacteria bacterium
CCGAGCACGACCCAGTAGGCGAGCAGCACGAGCCAGCTCAGGGCGAAGGC
The DNA here is from genome assembly GCA_031403675.1 of Gammaproteobacteria bacterium. Classification (GTDB taxonomy): domain Bacteria; phylum Pseudomonadota; class Gammaproteobacteria; order Steroidobacterales; family Steroidobacteraceae; genus SCUD01. The sequence continues at coordinate 51 of JANNTO010000023.1, forward strand.
GCGAAAGCGCCACAGCACCTGGTTCGAGGTCAGGTGAATAGTGCTGTGCACCACGCGCAGCAAGACATAGGCCCAGCCGAGCGCGACCAGCAGCGTTCCCGCAAGACCGGCGGCAAACGCAATCGCAGTGCCGGCGTAGAACAGCGTCGGCATCTCGTACAGGTTGTTCAGGTTCCGCGCCGTGGCGGCAACTTCCTCGGGCTCGCCGTCGCCGCGCAGCACCTTGTAGAAACGCGGGTCAACGCGACCCGCCTTTACTGCTCCGAACCGCTGCCGGGCGAGCCGCAGTACCACCAGAAGCGTCAGCGCAACGAGCGCAAACGCAGGCCACAGGATCGACATGGAGTGACTCCCTCGGGTTTCGTCAGCCGTGCGTGATCGGCTTGTTGCTGAACAGGATCTCTTTGAGTTCCTTCGACAGCACGTCGTCCCGGCGGCGGATCCACTCGAGCACCATCGCGGCGTGTTCTTTTTCCTCATCCCGGTTGTGCGCGAGGATTGCGCGCAATTCCGGGTCCTTGCAGGCGTCGGCGCGCTGGTTGTACCAGTCCACGGCCTCGAGCTCTTCCATCAGCGAGGCGATGGCGCGGTGCATATCGCGGGTCTCGTCCGACAGCTCCTCGAGCGGCTCATGATATCCGACACTCGACATTGTGATTCTCCTTGCAGCGTCCGGTCAGGGAGCCGGACGCCGAAACAGCGAAGCAAAATCATGCGTCGGCCGGTAGCCGAGCCGCGTGATCGCCTGGTCCACAACATAAACGCGGTCGATGGAGCGTGGCAACAGCCAGCCGCGCCGGCTGAATTCCGCCTGTGCCCACGGGTAGCGCTCCTGCACCACCGCATCGGCCTCGGCCAGCAGGCGTTGGCAGTCCCCGATCGCAAACGGTTGCGGCGCGGACACATTGTAGGTTTCAAAGCCGGACCGCGCGGCCGTCAATGCGAGTTCGTGGGCCTGCGCGACATCCTCCGCATCGACCCCGCGATAGAGGCGATAGATCGCGATCAGGCGCGGCTCCTCGGCAAAACAGCGGGACATGCGCAGGCTGATGCAGGGCAGCCCGTTTTGCGCCGCTGCGGCACAGGCCGCTTCGGCCGCAAGCTTGGTCTGGTCATAAACATCGCGCGGCCTGGGTGTCAGTTGCTCCGTGACCCAGACCGCCGCGCCGGCCTCCGGCACCAGGGCATCGCCATAAAGCGACGTCGTGCTGGTGTAGACAAATCGAGCTACACCGGCCTCGCCGCAGGCCTGCAGCAGGCGACGGGTCGCATCCACATTGACCTGCTGGAAATCCTGCGGCGCGCGGGTCGCGAGATCGGGCACATGCAGAGCGGCCGTGTGCACCACGGCGTCCATGTCACCGCAAATCCCGGCCAGCAATCGCGTATCACAGATATCGCCGATTACGGTGGTCAACGGCCCAGGACGCAGGTCGAGCCCGGTGACCTGGTGCCGCAGCGAGAGTCGCGTGGCGATCGTGCCACCGATGCGGCCCGACGAACCGGTGACCAGGACTTTCACGACCCGCGTCGTTCGAGGCGCACGCGCCGGCTGACACGGCAGGTCAGCTCATAGCCGATCGTGCCGGCCGCGGCGGCGACGCGCTCGACCGGCACCGCGGGACCCCAGAGCTGGACTGGATCGCCGACCGAAACCTGCAGCACTTCACTCACGTCGATCGCGAGCATGTCCATCGAGACACGGCCGATGAGTTCGGCCGGCATGCCATTGACCTGGACCCTGGTGCCATTGACTGCACTGCGCGGATAGCCGTCGCCATAACCTGCCGCGGCAATCGCGATACGGGCCGGGCGCTTCGCCGTCCACGTGCCGCCGTAACCGACCCGGTCGCCCGCAGCAACATCCTTGAGGGCGATGACGCGAGTCTCGAACGTCATGACCGGCCGCAGGTCGAGATCCGCGCCGATCGCATCCGCAAATGGCGAGATGCCATACAGCATGATGCCCGGACGGACCCAGTCCGCCTGGGCATCGGGCCAGGCAATCAGGCCGGCGGAATTGGCGATGCTGCGCTCGCCGGGCATTCCCTCGGTCACCCGATTGAACAGGTCGATCTGCGCGCGCGTCGCGGAATTGCCGCGCAGCTCGGCCTCGGCCAGGTGGGTCACCAGATTCGCCGGACCCGCGATACCAGTGCAGGCGGCGAGCCTGGCGTGTGCAGCCGGCAGCTCCGCAGGCCTGAATCCGAGGCGGCCCATGCCACTGTCGATCTTGAGCCAGACGCGGAACAAATGCGCGCCGCGCCACGCCTCAAGCAGTGCGATCTGCGCGGTCTGGTGCACAAACAGTTCCAGACTCAGTTGCGCCGCTTGCCCGAGTTCGCGTGCATCGGTGACCCCCTGGAGCAGCACGATGCGCGCGCGGCAGCCGGCAGCGCGCAGCATCACCGCCTCCTCGAGGCGCGCAACCGCGAATGCATCCGCAGCGGCGAGCGCTTCCGCCGCGATCACGATGCCGTGGCCGTAGGCGTTCGCCTTGATCACCGCAAGCACGCGGCGGCCGGGGGCGAGTTCGCGTACCCGCGAGAGGTTGTGCTGGAGTGCCACCGTGTCGATGACGGCGCGAAGCATCGCGGTCAGAACGCGCCCTCGCCGTAGGATTCGGCGACCAGGTTCTCGAAGCGCGTGTACTCGCCGAGGAAGGTCAGCTGGACCTCGCCGATCGGGCCATTGCGCTGCTTTGCGATGATGATGTCCGCGACACCGCGGCGCGTCGTGTTCGGGTCGTAGACTTCTTCGCGGTAGATCAGGAGGATCACGTCGCTGTCCTGCTCAATGGCGCCCGATTCGCGAAGGTCCGACATCACCGGCTTCTTGTCGGTGCGCTGCTCGACCGCGCGATTGAGCTGCGAGAGCGCGATCACGGGCACGTGGAGTTCCTTCGCGAGCGCCTTGAGGCTTCGCGTGATCTCGGAA
>JANNTO010000024.1:0-5157 GCA_031403675.1 Gammaproteobacteria bacterium
CTTTCTCTGATTGACAGGCACCCAAGCGAGTCCTAGCGTGATACTCGAGCGTCGCGCTCGCGCGACGTGCGGCAGGTGTCAGCAACTTTCGGAGTAAATCCCAGATGGCAGCCAGAAAAAAGGCAAAGAAAGCAGTACGTCGTGCGGCACCGCGCGGCAAGCGCCGTATCGTGGCGAAGCGGCGCAAGATCACGCGCAAGGGTCCACCGGCCCGCAAGACCGTGCGCAAAGTGGCACGCAAGGCAGCGCGGACCGCACGCAAGTCCCTGAAGACGGTGAAGCGCAAGGCCCAGAGCGCGATCAAGAGCACCGCCAGGCAGGTCCGCGCGGCGACCCGCACGGTCGAGAAGGCGGCGACCCAGGTGGTCAATGCAGCGGCCGGGAAGGTCGAGCAGGCGACTGTCGCGGTCGAAAAGTCGCTGGTCGAGTCCAAGCCGGCCCGGTCGGCGCCGCTCACCCCGGCACAGGCCGCCTGATCGGCTGACCTGGATTTGCAGTCTGCCCGGGACCGGTCCGCAGGGGCCGGTCCTCGGGTAAGATTCTGCCGCCTTAGCCCCGGTAGCTCAGTGGATAGAGCGGCCGCCTCCTAAGCGGCAGGTCGTCGGTTCAACTCCGGCCCGGGGCGCCAGTTTCCGCACGTAAGCCGCTGAAAACTCTTCCTTTCCGTACCAGGTTGGTCCGGTATAATTTGCCGGGCATGAGCCGTTCCCTGCGCGAGCTTTACGAATCGAGTCCGTTCTCGAGTGCCCAGGCTCCGTATCTCGAAGCCCAGTACGAGCGCTTCCTGTCGGACCCGGCGGCCGTCGCCCCGGAATTGCGCACATTTTTCGGCCAGCTCGGTGCGGAGACTGGCGCGGCGAAGCGCCGCACGGTGACGCGTCCACCGCCTGGCCTGCAGACTGCCGTCTCGCCATCGGCGGAGGCTGGTGAAAAACAGTCTGCGGTTTCGCGGCTGATCCAGTTTTATGCCAATCGCGGTCACCTGATCGCCGACATTGATCCGCTGGGCCTGATGCAACGACCGATGCCACGGGTGCTCGATCCGGCCAATGTCGGTCTCACCGAAGCGGACCTGGAAACCGAATTCCACACTGGCAGCCTCACGCCGGGTACCGAAAAGCAGATGCGGCTGCGGGAAATCCTGAAGCAGCTGCGCCACATCTTTGCCGATCGCATCGGCGCTGAATTTGCGCACGTGTCCGCCAGCGATGAGCGCCTCTGGCTGCAGGACCGCTTCCAGGATGGCCGGCTGAATCATCAGTTCACCCGCGAGGAGCGCCTCAATCTGCTCCGGCAGCTGTCTGCCGCCGAGGGTCTCGAGCGTTATCTCCACACGCGCTATGTCGGGCAGAAGCGCTTCTCGCTCGAAGGTGCGGATGCGTTGATCCCGCTGCTCGACGACGTGGTCCAGCAATGCGGCGCGAACGGAGTCGAAGAAATCGTTATCGGCATGGCCCATCGCGGCCGCCTGAACGTGCTGGTCAATGTGCTCGGTAAGTCGCCCGCAACTCTCTTTTCCGAATTTGACGGGCCGGTGGCCCTGGACGATCTCAAGGGATCCGGTGATGTGAAGTATCACAAGGGATTCTCTGCCGACTTGCGCACCAGCGGTGGCAACGTGCATGTCGTGCTCGCGTTCAATCCGTCGCATCTGGAAGTCGTCGACGCGGTCGTCGAAGGATCGGTCCGCGCGCGTCAGGAAAGGCGCGGCGACAGCACGGGCAATTCGGTCGTGCCGATCCTGATCCACGGCGATGCAGCATTTGCGGGGCAAGGCGTCGTGATGGAAACGCTGCAGCTGTCGCAGGCGCGCGGATTCACCACCGGCGGGACGCTGCACGTGGTCATCAACAACCAGGTCGGATTCACCACCAGCGAGCCCGCGGACGCCCGTTCGACGCTGTACTGCAGTGACGTCGCAAAGATGATCGAGTCGCCCATCTTCCACGTGAATGCAGACGATCCCGAGGCGGTGGTATTTGTTGCGCGGCGCGCGCTTGAGTACCGGATGAAGTTTCGCAAGGACGTCGTCATTGACCTGGTCTGCTACCGCCGCCACGGGCACAACGAGGCCGATGAACCGGCAGCGACGCAGCCACTGATGTATCAGGCGATCCGCAAGCATCCGACCGCACGCCAGATCTATGGGGAACGACTTGAATATGACGGCATGCTCGCCGAGGGGCAGGCCGCGCAGCTGAACGAAGACTACCGGCGCGGTCTCGACGAGGACCGGCCGCAGGCGCGGGCATTCGCCGGTACCACGGGTAACCAATTCACGGTCGACTGGAGCGGTCACCTCAACGCAGACTGGGACGAGAAGCCGCAGACCGCCGTGGCCCGCCCCCGGCTCGCAACGCTGGCGGCAGCGCTGACCCAGGTGCCCGCGGACTTCACGCTGCACCCGCGGGTCGCGCGCATCGTCGACGACCGGCGCCGCATGTACGCCGGCGAACTGCCGCTCGACTGGGGCGCGGCCGAGACCATGGCCTACGCGACGCTCCTGACCGACGGCCACCATGTGCGATTGACCGGACAGGATTCTGCGCGTGGCACGTTCTTCCACCGGCACGCCGTGTGGCATGACCAGACCACCGGACGCACACATCAGCCGCTCGCGATGATCGCAGCAGGGCAGGCGCGATTTCGCGTGATCGACTCGACGCTGTCCGAGGAGGCCGTGCTCGGATTCGAATACGGTTATTCGACCACCGATCCCGAAACACTCGTGATCTGGGAGGGCCAGTTCGGCGACTTCGTCAACGGCGCCCAGGTGATCGTCGATCAGTTCATCACCTCTGGTGAGGCCAAGTGGGGCCGCGTGTGCGGCATCACGTTGTTCTTGCCACATGGCTACGAGGGGCAGGGACCGGAACACAGTTCGGCGCGCCTCGAACGCTTCCTGCAGCTCTCGGCTGAGATGAATTGCCAGGTGTGCGTCCCGTCAACACCGGCACAGATGTTTCACCTGCTGCGTCGGCAGATGCTGCGGGCAATGCGCAAGCCATTGGTGGTAATGACGCCAAAGAGTCTGCTGCGTCACAAGCAATCGACCTCGCCAATGACGGATCTGGCGAGCAGCTGGTTTCATACGATCATCGACGAAATCGATCCGATCGAGCCGGAAGGAGTCACGCGGCTCGTCTTTTGTAGCGGCAAGGTGTACTACGACCTGCAGGAGCGCCGGCGCGCCAGCCAGGCCGCGAACGTCGCGCTGGTCCGCATCGAACAGCTATACCCGTTTCCTGCCGACGAGTACCAGGCAATCCTGCGACGCTATGCCAATGCCCATGAAATTGTCTGGTGCCAGGAGGAGCCGCAGAATCAGGGCGCGTGGTATCAGATCCGCCATCGCCTCCAGGCGGCGCTTGGCCCGCAGCATGAACTGCTTTACGCGGGGCGGGACAGCGCGGCCGCACCTGCGACCGGCATTCACGCTTTGCATCAACGCGAACAGGACGCCCTGGTCGCAGCGGCCCTAATGAGGAAGTGTTCATGAGCATCGAAGTCCGCGTGCCGCAGCTGCCGGAATCCGTTGCCGATGCAACCCTCGTCACCTGGCACAAACAGGTCGGCGATCCGGTCGCACGGGACGAGAATCTCGCCGATCTTGAGACCGACAAGGTGGTGCTTGAGTTGCCGGCGCCCATCGCAGGCATCCTGAAATCGCTCAACAAGACCGCGGGTTCGACCGTGACGAGCGGCGAACTGCTCGCTGTGATTGAGGAGCAGGCGACCGGCGTGGTGCCGAGCCGGTCGGCGCCCAAGACGGAATCGAAAAAGTCCACTGACGGGAGGAAGACCGAGGCAGTGCGGGCCACCGCAGCGGCTGCGCGCAGGGACGAGGCGGGTGGCAAACTTTCGCCAGCGGCCCGGCGCCTGGTCGAGGAAAATCAGCTGACACCGGATCGAATCGCAGGCTCAGGCCGCGATGGCCGGATCACCAAGGGCGACGTCACGCAGCATCTCGAAGCGGCGCCTGCGCCACGCCAGGCGTCCGGCGCCCGAGTCGAACAACGTGTGCCGATGTCACGCCTGCGCGCGCGCATCGCCCAGCGTCTGGTCGAGGCACAGACAACCCAGGCCTTGCTGACCACGTTCAACGAGATCGACATGCAAGCGCTGATGGCGCTGCGTTCGCGCTACAAGGAACCGTTTGAGCAGCGTCATGGTGTCCGGCTCGGGTTCATGTCGTTCTTCGTCAAGGCCTGTGTCGAGGCGTTGCGCCGTTACCCGGTGATCAACGCATCCGTCGAAGGCAGCGACATCGTCTATCACGAGTACTACGATCTCGGCGTTGCCGTATCAACCGACCGCGGTCTGATCGTGCCGGTCCTGCGCGACGCCGACCGGATGGAATTCGCCGATGTCGAGAAGACGGTCGCCGGGTTTGCGGAGCGCGCGCGCAACGGTTCGATCACGCTGGAAGAACTGACCGGCGGGACGTTTTCGATCACCAATGGCGGCGTCTTCGGGTCGCTGTTGTCGACGCCGATCGTCAATGCGCCACAGAGCGCGATTCTCGGCATGCACAAGATCCAGCAACGGCCGATCGCGGTTGACGACCTGGTCGTGGTGCGGCCGATGATGTACGTGGCGCTGACCTACGATCACCGCATCATCGACGGCCGCGAAGCTGTGCAGTTCCTGGTGGCGGTGAAGGAAGCGCTCGAGGATCCGGCACGGTTGCTGTTGCAGGTCTGACAGGACATACACATGAGTGACAGTTTTGATGTGATCGTCATCGGCGGCGGACCGGCGGGTTATCCGGCGGCCATCCGCGCCGGCCAGAACAAGCTTTCGGTCGCGTGCATCGACGAATGGAAGAATCGCGACGGCAGCACGGCCTTCGGCGGTACCTGCCTCAATGCCGGCTGCATCCCCTCCACGGCCCTGCTCGAATCGTCCGAGTTGTACCACCGGGCACTGCACGAGTTCGCCACGCACGGCGTGAAGCTCGACGGCGTCGCCTTCGACGTCGGGGCAATGCAGGCGCGCAAGGCCGGCATCGTCAAGCAGAGCACTCAGGGCATCCTGACTCTTTTCAAAGGCGCTGGTGTCACGGCACTCTCGGGCCACGGCAGGCTGCAGGCCGGGCGCAAGGTCGAGTTCACCGGCCACGATGGCGCGAAGCGGACGCTGCAGGCAAAGCATGTG
>JANNTO010000025.1:0-2458 GCA_031403675.1 Gammaproteobacteria bacterium
GGCCTTGGCGGTGGCCCACAGGCGATCGAGCAGTTCGGGCGTCGCGCCCGCGGCCGTCTGCCCGAGGCGCCCCAGTTCCTGCTCGACGTGACGATAGCGGCGTGCGAAGCGATCGTTTGCACGGCTGAGGGCCGCCTCCGGATCGGTCCCAAGGTGCCGCGCAAGGTTCACGACCGAGAACAGCAGGTCGCCCAGCTCCGCCTCGAGCCGACCGACGTCGTTGCCGGTCCCGGCTTGGTCGAGTTCGGCAAGCTCTTCGTCGATCTTGGCGCGCGGTCCCGTGGCATCCGGCCAGTCGAAACCGGAGTCCGCCGCACGCTTGCCCAGTTTGCGGGCGCGAGAGAGAGCCGGGAGCGCCGCCGGAATGTCGGCCAGCGCGCCATCGCCCTGGCCTCTGGCCTTTCGCTCCTCCGTCTTGAGCCGTTCCCAGACCCGCGATTGCTCATCGGCATTGGCCACCAAGGCATCGCCGAACACGTGGGGGTGGCGGCGCGTCAACTTGTCGCAAATCGCCTCGACCACGTCGTCGAATGTGAATTTGCCCTGCTCCCGCGCCAGTTCAGCGTGGAACACGACCTGGAACAGCAGATCGCCGAGCTCATCGCGCAATGCCGGAAGGTCCCCGCGCTCGATGGCATCGGCGACTTCATAGGCCTCCTCGATCGTATGCGGGGCGATTGAGCGGAAATCCTGTTGCAGGTCCCACGGACACCCGTCGGCCGGATCGCGCAACCTCGACATGATGGCGAGCAGGCGATCAATCGGCATGGATCGGAGATCCGCCCAGTACTTCCCGGAGCGTCAGCAGCATGCCCGCGGTCGCACCCCAGATGTTGAAACTGCCCCAGGGCAGGTCGAATGTCTCGACTTCCTCAGCGCCGATCAACCGGCTGCGACGTGCATGCGTCGCCGGATCCAGCAGGTGTCGCAACGGCGCCTCGAATGTGCCGGCCACCTCGGTCGGATCCAGCACCAGTTCGAACCCAAGCCGCACCAGTCCGACCACCGGCGTCACCCGGTAGCCGCTGATGACGACGTGGTCCGGCAGCACGCCGATGATCTCGATGAACTCGCGGTGCAGGCCGATCTCCTCCTCGGTTTCGCGGAGCGCCGTCGCGATGGAATCGCGATCGCCCGGCTCGACCTGCCCGCCCGGAAACGAAATTTGCCCGGCGTGATGCTTGAGGTCGTCGGCGCGCAACGTTAACAACACGCTGAGGTCGTCGCCGCGATCGATCAGCGGAATCAGCACCGCCGCACGCGTCGTCGCGCGCGGCAACATGGTCTCGAGCCGCGCTCTCGCGATGCTGGAGTAGTGGCCGATCCGGAGATCCGACGGATCGTAGGTCCTGGCCGCCAGCCGACTGCGGAGCTCGCTGCGCAGCATCGCGGTCGGCAACCGGTGCAGTTCCGCTGCGGATTCAGGAACCACGTTCCGGCTCCTCGCCGCGCGCGAGCCGCGCGGGGTCGAGCAGGCGCGCCAGTTCCTCGCGCGGCAGGCCGGTATCCTCGATCGCGATCTCGAGGATCGCGCGTTGCTCGGTTGCTGCGCGCCCGGCAATCGCCGCGGCACGATCGTAGCCAATGCGTGGTGCGAGCGCGGTCAGCAGCATCGGATTGCGCGCCAGGGTCGCCGAGATTCTGGCCGAATGGACCGTCAGGCCATGTATCGCGCGTTCGGCGAGCGCCTCTGCAGCGTCGCTCAGCAACTCGATGCTCTGCAGCAAGGCGTGGGCGATCAAGGGCAGCATTACATTGAGCTGGAAGTTACCGGATGCGCCTGCCATCGCGACTGCCGCATCATTGGCCATCACCTGGGTCGCGGCCATCGCGACCGCTTCCGGAATCACCGGATTCACCTTGGCCGGCATGATGCTGGAACCCGGTTGCAGCGCAGGCAACGCGATCTCGCCGAGGCCCGCCAGTGGGCCCGAGTTCATCCAGCGCAGGTCGTTCGAGATCTTGAGAAACGCAACGGCGGCGGCACGCAGTTGGCCCGACAGTTCGACGGCAGTGTCCTGCGAGGCAAGGCTTGCGAAGCGATTCGGCGCCGCCGTCAGTGCGAGCCCGGTGCGTGCCGAGAGTCGCGCGATCGCGCCTGCTGCGAAGCCCGGATGCGCGTTGAGGCCGGTGCCAACCGCGGTTGCGCCGAGCGCCACTCGGTGCAGGCGAGGCCGGACCTCCGTCAGGCGCGCCACGGCATCCTCGATCTGCGACTGCCAGGCCCGCATCTCCTGCCCGACCGTGATCGGCAATGCGTCCATCAAGTGCGTGCGACCCGGCTTCACCTGATCGCCGACCTGGGCGGCCTTGTCGCCAATGGCGCGCGCCAGCTTCGCGAGGGCTGGCAGCAGTCGGTCACGAAGCTCGAGCGCTGCCGCGAGGTGGATCGCGGTCGGAATGACATCGTTGCTGCTCTGGCAGCGGTTGACGTGATCGTTTGGGTGCACGGCTGTCC
>JANNTO010000026.1:0-2597 GCA_031403675.1 Gammaproteobacteria bacterium
CCCTGCAGCGGTTCCTGCAGCGCCTCGAGAATCTCGTTGGAATTGAGCGTGAAGCTGCGCGGCACGCCCTCGGAAAGATTGCGGCCCTTGACCGACAGTTCGCGCACCTGCTGGCCGGGATAGGCCGAGCCGATTTCGATCTTGATGCGTTCGGCAGTCGCTTCGCCGATCAGGATGCCGTAGTTGCGGCGCACGTAATTGGTGATCGCTTCGTCGAAGCGGTCGCCGCCGATGCGGACCGACTCGGCATAGACGATGCCGTTCAGCGAGATCACCGCAACCTCGGAGGTGCCGCCGCCGACGTCGAGCACCATCGATCCGCGCGCCTCATTGACCGGCAAGCCCGCGCCGACGGCCGCGGCCATCGGTTCCGGGATGACGTCGACGCGACGGGCGCCGGCGCCCTCGGCCGACTCCTGGATCGCGCGGCGTTCGACCTGGGTCGAGCCGAAGGGCACGCAGATCAACACGCGTGGCGACGGGCGCAGCCAGCGATTGCCATGCACCTTGCCGATGAAGTGCTGCAGCATGCGTTCGGTGTAGGTGAAGTCGGCGATGACGCCGTCTTTCATCGGGCGCACGGCAGTGATGTGTCCCGGCGTGCGACCGATCATGCCCTTGGCCTCGGTGCCGACGGCGACGATGGTCTTGCCGCCGCGCCCCGGCTCGTCCTGAATTGCGACCACCGAGGGCTCGTTCAGCACGATGCCGCGGCCACGTACATAAATGAGTGTATTGGCCGTGCCGAGGTCGATCGAAATGTCGCTGGAAAAATAACCCCGGAGGCTCTTGAACATGATTGGCTGACGACCGGAATGGCGCGTAAATGAGGGCCGGGAGTGTAGCCGTGGGCGCGACTTTCCACAAGGCGACGTGTATGATTTCCGTCAAGTTTTTCCCATATTTTCCGCACTGGAGCGCTCGTGACGCTGACCCGCCGCGACGTCGAGAACATCGCGCTTCTGGCCCGTCTTGAGATCACGGACGCCGAGCTGCCGGTCTACGTCGGCAGCCTGTCCGCGATCCTTGCGTTCGTCGAGCAGCTTTCGGGCGCCGCAACCGACGGCGTGGTGCCGATGGCGCACCCGCTCGAAGGGCAGATCCAGCCGCTGCGTGAGGACCAGGTCACAGAATCCGATCACCGCGACCGCTACCAGGCCAATGCCGCGGCGGTCGAGGCGGGCCTGTACCTGGTCCCGAAGGTGATCGAATGAGCCTGCACCTCGAAACGGCCGCCGCGATCGGCCGCGGGCTGCGGGCCGGGAAATTCTCAAGCGTCGAGGTCGCACGCCACTTTCTGGAGCGCATTGACCGCGCGAACCAGACCCTCAATACGTTCATCACGGTCACGCCCGAGCGCGCCATCGAGGATGCGCGGCGCGCGGATGCCCGGATCGCGCGCGGCGAGGGCGGGCCGCTCACGGGTGTGCCCGTTGCGCACAAGGACATCTTCTGCACCGAAGGGATCCTCACCTCGTGCGGATCCCGGATGCTGTCGAATTTCGTCGCACCCTACGATGCCACTGTCGTCCAGCGTCTCTCTGCCGCCGGCATGGTCTTGCTTGGCAAGACCAACATGGACGAGTTCGCCATGGGTTCGTCAAACGAGACGAGCTTCTACGGCCCGGTGCGTAATCCCTGGGACGGCACCCGCGTGCCAGGCGGCTCCTCCGGTGGCTCAGCAGCCGCGGTCGCGGCAAGACTTGCGCCGGTCGCGACCGGCACCGACACCGGTGGTTCGATCCGCCAGCCTGCGGCTCTGACGGGCCTGACCGGAATCAAGCCGACCTACGGCCGGGTTTCGCGCTACGGCATGGTCGCATTCGCCTCGAGCCTCGATCAGGCGGGCGTACTCGCGCAGTCGGCGGAAGATGCGGCGCTGGTGCTCGCGGCGATGGCCGGCCACGATGCGCGCGATTCGACCAGCGTCGACGCGGCGGTGCCGGACTATGCAGCAGGGCTCGGCCGCCCGGTAAAAGGCCTGCGTATCGGCATCATCCAGGAGTTTTTCGGCGCCAGGCTTGAGGCAGGAACGGGTGCCGCGGTTCACGCCGCGCTCGACGGATTCAAGGCGCAGGGCGCAATTCTCGTCAATGTCAGCCTGCCGAATCTGCCGCTGTCGGTGCCCACCTACTATGTGGTCGCGCCGGCGGAGTGCTCATCCAACCTGTCGCGCTTCGACGGCGTGCGCTTCGGTCATCGCTGCGCCGAGCCGCGCGACCTGACCGATCTGTACCGGCGCACGCGCGGCGAAGGATTCGGCGCCGAGGTCAAGCGTCGCATCATGACCGGCACTTATGTGCTTTCGGCCGGCTATTACGACGCCTATTACCTGAAGGCACAGAAAGTGCGCAGTCTGATCAACGCCGATTTCAAGCGTGCGTTTGGCACGGTGGACGTACTGATGGGGCCGACCACGCCGACGCCCGCATTCGCAATCGGCGCCAAGACCGACGATCCGATCACGATGTACCTGAATGACATCTACACGATTGGCGCGAATCTCGCGGGTCTGCCGGCGGTGTCGGTGCCCTGCGGCCTGGTCGACAATCTGCCGGTCGGCCTGCAGGTCATCGGCCCGCACTTCTCGGAGCAGC
>JANNTO010000027.1:0-5507 GCA_031403675.1 Gammaproteobacteria bacterium
CACCGGGTCCTGAAATCCGGGGGAAGGCTGCTGCTGGCCGACGTACATGCGGAATCCAACGTCGCGAAATTCCTCGACGAATTCGTCGGTCGCCACAACAGCACGGGGCACGAGGGCATGTACCTCTGCAGCCAGACACTGGAGAACCTGCAAGCCGACGGATTCTCGGTGGTCCGTGCCGAGCGCGTGCAATACACCTGGTGGTTCGCAGATCGACCGAACATGGCTGCATTCTGCCGGCTGCTGTTTGACATGCGCGGGATTGACGACCCCGAAATCGTCGCTGCGATTGATCGGCACCTCGGGCTGCGTACCCGGGATGGAGAAATCGGCATGAACTGGGAGATGTACGTCGTGCTGGCGACGCGGTGCGACCAACAACGTTGCCGATCCGACACCGGGATCTTCTTGCGCCGCCCGCCGGTGGCCTGAGAACTAGTCGCGCGGGAATCCGACCAGGTGCTGCGCGTCGAGGCGGATGCCGATGCGTTCGCCGATCGCGTGATCATGATGACTCGGCGCGAACGACAGCGCGGTCGTGCCGGAAGGCAGCCGCAGCTTGTATTGGAACTGTGCGCCGCGGAACACGCGCTCCACGACCTCGGCGTGCAATTCGCTCGCGTCATCGTGGATCAAGTCATCAGGTCGCAGCAGCAGATCCACCAGCGTGCCGGCCGGCTGATCGATTGTCAGCTGACCTTCGATGATGCCGAGCTCGGTCGAGACGCGACCCGGACCGAGCACGGTGCCCTGGATGAAACTACCCTCGCCGACGAAATCCGCAACGAAGCGCGTCGCCGGCGAGTGATACAGGCGCCAGGGCGCATCCCATTGCTCAAGCCGGCCCGCCCGCATTACGCCGATTTCATCGGCGATCGCAAAAGCCTCGCGCTGGTCGTGCGTGACCAAGAGCGCGGTTGCGCCTTCCGCGACCAGCGCCGCGCGCACCTGCTGGGCCAGATCCATGCGCACTTCGGCGTCGAGATTCGAGAATGGCTCGTCCAGCAGCACCAGGCGCGGGCGCGGCGCGAGTGCGCGCGCGAGCGCCACACGCTGTTGCTGGCCGCCGGACAGTTCATGCGGCAGCTTGGCGGTCTGATCCGCCAGGCCGACCAGTTCGAGCATCTCGAGCGCGCGGCGCCGGCGGATGCCGCGCTCGGCGTCGCGCAGGCCGAAAGCGACGTTGGCAAGCGCATCGAGATGCGGAAACAACGCATAGTCCTGGAACACCATGCCGATGCGCCGGCGTTCCGGCGGCACCCAGGCGCCGGGTGCTGAAAGCGCTTCACCGCCTGCCAGGATTTCTCCTGCATCGGGCCGCTCGAAACCCGCGATTGCGCGCAGCGCCGTAGTCTTGCCCGAACCGCTCGGTCCGAGCAGGCAGCCGATGCGCCCCGCGGGAACGATCAACGACAGCCGGTCGACCGCGGCAATGCCGGCATAGGACTTGCAAACTTCACGCAGCTCGAGCCGCACGCTCCATCCTCCAGGTCAGCAAAATAACCGGCAAAAGACCGGCCAACACGATCGCGAGCGATGGCAGGGCCGCGCGCTCCCATTCGCCCTCGGCGGTCATCTCGAAGACCCGCACCGCCAGTGTGTCCCAGCCAAACGGCCGGGTCATCAGCGTGATCGGCATTTCCTTCATCACATCGACGAACACCAGGAGCAGCGCCGTGCCGATGCCGGCGCCGAGCAATGGCAGGTGCAGACGCGCGACGACTTCGCGGGTGCTCAACCCGAGACCGCGGGCCGCCTCTTCGAGTGCCGGCCGGATCCGCGCGAATCCGCCTTGCACCGGTCCATGGGCGACGGTGAGGAAACGCGCGACATAGCCGAGCAGGAGCGCGAACACCGTGCCCTGGAGCCAGAAGCCCTCGCCGCCGGCGATCGTGCGCCACAGCGCATCGATCGTCGCAAGCGCCGTGACGACACCGACCGCAAGCACGGCGCCCGGCACGGCGTAACCGAGCGTCGCCACACGCGCGGCCGCCTGGGTCACGCGGCCGGCGGAGAATCGCGTTGCGTAACCGAGCACCAGCGCAAGTGCCAGGCACAGGATTGCCGCCAAGCCGGCGAGCGAGACCGTGCGGAACGCGTAGCTCAGATAGCGCGTGTCGAGATCGAGTGCTGCGACCTGCCAGGCCCATTGTGCGAGTACCACAGCAGGCAGCGCGAAGCCGAGCGCAAACACCGAGGCGGCGAGGCCGAAGGCAATCCAGCCACGTGCACCGCGCAGTCCGAGACGCGCAGCGCTGCGCACGCCCGCATCGCTGGCCGCGTATCGCGCGCGACCGCGCGCGAGACGCTCGATTGCGAGCGCTGCGGCAACGAGTGCCAGCAGCAACAGGGCGAGCCCGAGCGCGGTCTCGATCGAGAACAAGCCGTACCAGGACTGGTAGATCGCAGTCGTGAAGGTGTCGTAGTTGAAGACCGACACCGCGCCGAAATCAGCCAGCGTTTCCATCGCAACGAGCGCGGCGCCGCCCGCAAGCCAGGGCCGCGCAAGCGGCACGGCGACGCGAAACAGTCCTTGCCATGGCCCGAGTCCGAGCGATTGCGCCGCCTCGAGAGCGCGCGCGCCGTGGGTCAGGAATGCGCCGCGGGCCATCAGATAGACGTATGGATAGCCCGCGAGCGCGAGCACCAGGATCACGCCGGCGGTGGAGCGGATCGGCGGCAACCACAGCCCGTCGCCGAACCAGCCGCGCAACGCCACCGGCACGGCGCCGGCGTAGTCGAGCGTCGCCACTGCGACGAATGCCAGCACGTACGCCGGCACCGCCATCGGCAGCAGCAGGGCCCAGGAAAAGAATGCGCGACCCGGGAACTCGCAGGCCGCGGTCAGCCAGGCGAGCGCGGTACCGAGGAGCGAGGCAATTGTCACCACGCCGATGACCAGGATCACGGTATTCCAGGCCACACGCGCGAGCACCCACTCGCGCAGATGCGCCCACAATTCCGTATCGCCACCGCTCGCGCCCTGCACGATGGCGATCAGCACCGCAAGCATCGGCAGCGCGACCGCGATCGCGGCGAGCGCGGGAGTGAAGCGTTGCGATGAGGTCATTCGGTCAATCGCCGCGCCGGCTTGAGGTCAGCGCCAGCCCGCGCGATCCAGAAGCCGGACCGCGGCCGGCTGTGTTTCCCCTAGCTTGCCGACATTGACGAGCTTCGGCTCGAACGTGCCCCAGGCCGCCACGACCGGCAGCGGATCCACGCCGGCATGCGCCGGAAACTCGAAATTCACGCTGGCGAATCGGGTCTGGATCGCAGGCGATGCGAGCCATTCGAGGAACCGGATCGCCTCGGCACGGTTCTTCGCATGCGTGGTCACGCCACCACCTGAAATATTGACGTGCGTGCCGCCCGCCTTTTGATCGGCCCAGAAGATCTGCACCGGAAACCCCGGTTTCTCACTCTGCAACCGGCCCAGGTAGTAGCTGTTGACGATGCCGACATCGCACTGGCCCGCGGCGATCGCATTCAGCAGCAGCGTATCGCTGGAGAATGGCTCCGCCGCCAGGTTGGCGACCCACGAACGCACGACCCGCTCCGCGGCTTGCTCGCCGATATCCACCATCATCATCGCGACCAGCGACTGGTTGTAGACATGCTTGCCGCTGCGCAGGCAAAGCCTGCCTTTCCAGCGCGCGTCGCCGAGCGCCGCGTAGGTCGAGAGTTCCACCGGTTTCACGCGTTCGGTCGAATAGGCGATCGTGCGAGCGCGCACCGCGAGGCCGAACCAGCGGCCGTCGGGATCACGTAGATGCGCCGGGATCGCCGCCTCGAGCAGCGGCGACTTGATCGGTGACAGCAGCCCCGCCTGGGTCGCGCGCCACAGGTCGCCCGCGTCCACCGAAATGAACAGGTCCGCAGGACTGTTCGCTCCTTCCGCGATCAGCCGCTGCACCAGCGGCGCGCCGTCATCTGTGACGGACTTCACTTCGATATCGCGCTCACGCCCGTACTCGAGAAAGAGCTGTTCGACTAGTTGGTACTTGCGCGCGGAATAGACCACCAGGGGCGACCCTGCGGCCTGTGCCTGGCTGGCGAGGCCAAGGGCAGCCACCATCAGGGTCGGCATCAACAACCGTGTCAGGGCAATCCGGAGACTCATGGTGAACTCGACTTGGTAATGAGAATGACTCTCATTAGCATATCAGGTCTGGCGGGCGGCAGCGCGGTCCTGGAGATAGGCCTGCCCGCGCCGCATCAGGCGCGAAAAACCGGCTGCATCCTGATTAGAAACAATGGCTTGCAATCGGAGCACCGCATCTGCCAGCGCTGCCAGCGACTCGCCACCGTACTGGTTCAGCGCCTGGATTTCGAAGTACAGCGCGGGGCTCTCGCCCGCGACCAGCGAGGCGACCGCAAGCTGCGCGTCGAAGGTCGTGCTCGACAGGCGCGCCAGGCGTGGTGCCGCCTCGCCGCTCTCGGCGAGCGCAGTGAAAAACGCGATGTTGATCGCGTGCGAAAGCCCGAGCACGTAAGCGATCAAGCGGTCGTGGTCGTCGAGCGTCGTGACGACCTGCTCCGCCATCGTCGAGGCGAACAGACTCTGTGCATCGGCGACCGCATCCGGCCGACCGACGTCCACATGAATGATGTGCCGCCCTGACAGCAGGTCGGTATCGGGCCCGAACATCGGATGTAGCGACGTGACCCGCACGTTGGCCTGTTTCAGTGCGGCGAGCCCGGCGCGCAATGGCGTTTTCAACGAACCGATGTCGAACACCAGTCCCGGCGGGCGATGGCGCGCGAGTTGCTCGAGGATCGATGCGGTGATGCCGAGCGGCGTCGCAACCACGATCACTTCGTGGGTCAGATCATCGGATTGCCAGTCGGGGCGGTGTGCCCAGCCTTCGAGCGGCCCGGCTGGATCCGCGATCTCGACCTCGAATCCCTGCGAATCCAGGAATTCGACGAACCAATGGCCCATCTTGCCGCGGCCGCCGATCACCAGCGCGCGCCGGCCAGCGCCCTGCCCCTGCGCTTTCACCTGCGCCTGCTCCTGAGTCGCGAGCGAACTGCGGATCAGGAGTCGCAGCAGGTTGTCGGCGAGTGCCGGCGGCAATCCGAGTTTTTCGGCCGCCGCACGGGCATTCAGCAGCACTTCGCGCTCGCGCTGGAAATCGCGGGTTGGATGGCCGGTGGCGCGCTTGGCGCGCGCGACCTCTTCGCTCAGGCGCTGGCGCTCGGCGACCAGCGCGAGCAGTTCGCCGTCGAGTTGCGACAGTCGTTTGCGGAGTTCCTGGAGTTCCATGCGGGTGGTCACCGGTATTGTGTCCACCCTGTGTACCGGCCCGCCTGCGAAGACGCAAGCGGGCCGGTGATTCAGGCATCAGCCGTCGATATGAAAACCGAAGTACCAGCTGCCGTGCGGATCCCGCTCCCAGTAGCGCGGGCGGTAGCCGTAACCAAAGTAACGTTCCGCGTCGCGCCAGCCAGCCTCGTAACCGGACTGGTAGCCATAGTCGGCGCGGTATCGACTTGGCGGCCGACGC